>JAOUGR010000076.1 GCA_029857655.1 Gammaproteobacteria bacterium
CAACGGTCTCAATCTCGGGCCGGTCGGCAAAATATGTCATCAGGTCGCCGTGTGTGAGGTCGATCTGGTTGCCGACCGCCAGCATGTAGCGCGGATCGAGCCACGGGTTCTGGCTGATGCGCGTGATCATGAACGCGCCGCTCTGGCTCAACAGCACGGAGTTGCGCTCCGGCTTCTTGCTCGGCTTCGGCAGCCGCTCGAGGGGAATGAACCACGAGTCGTACGAGCCGGGGTGCGAAACGACGCCGAGACAGTTGGCGCCGAGGAATATCGGGCCGCCACCATGTCCTTGGTGCGCGGCATTGATGCGCACCGCCAGCAGAGCGGCGGGTTCCCGGCTCGCCGCCGTCTCGCCGAGGCCGCCGGGGATCAGCATCACGGCTTCCGCCGAGTCGGTCGCGATGATCTCGTCGACGATGCCGTAGACGGAATCGGCGGCGACCGCGACGATCAGCAGATCGAGCTTCCGGTCGAGCGCCTGCAGGCCCGCAACGCATTGCACGCCGTCGACTTCGGTCGCGCCGGGCCGGATGACCCGGAGTTGCTGCCTGGGATACCCGCTGCCCATCAGATTGCGCAGGATGATCCGGCCGAAGTTCATGCCCGAGGCCGAGACACCGATCAGCCCGATCGATGCCGGATGGACGAGCTTGTCGATCTTGCGGATCGGGCGCGGCAGGCGCCCGGCGACCGGCGCGCCGAACTCGCAGCGCGCCACCTGTGCCGTCACCGCGCCGGCGACCTGCACCGGATCGAGTTCCAGAACCTCCAGCACCGGCTCGGTACCCCGATGGCCCGCCGCCTGGCGGCGCGCGAGGTCCAGCAGACGCGCGAACACGGCTTCAAGCTGTGCATCAGGCGGGGACGTTCCGTCACGTCCCGAGGTCGCAGCGAGTTTCCGGTAGGCCAGCGTGCGCCGGAACCGCAGCAGGAAATCCTTTGCGTCGGTCAGCTCGGTCGAGGCATAAACGCGCACGCGATCCTGGCCATGATTGCGGTCAGCCAGGGCGCCATCGAGGCCGCCGAGTCCGGCGCTGATGACCAGGCCGAATTCGCGCGTATTCTCGAGGCAGATGCGCAGCTCGACGGCTGGCTGCGTCACGGGCGACGTAGCGCCCATGCCGAGGCCGGCGAGCAACACGTCGAGTTCCTCGGGATTCAGGGAGCGGCGCCCGTCACTCTGGGCCTCACGGAAGATCGCCGCTGCCGAGGTGTCTGCACGGGCGCTGCCCGGTTCAGACAATGAAGCGCCCACCATCAAACGGGCTCCCCGCAAAGATCGATTATTGGTCAGGCTGAATTGGTATCATGATACCACAATTGTTCCGCCCCACGACTTGAGGCCCTGGGCGGCGAGGATCAGCACCATGTCCGCGATCGAACCGACACTCGAGGCTCGCCATCCCGCGCTTGCGGATGCCGGTGCGCGCGTGCTGCTGTCGGGGAATGAAGCCATCGCGCGCGGCGCATGGGAGGCGGGGTTGCGGCTCGCGGCCGCGTATCCCGGCACGCCATCGACCGAAATCCTCGAGACGCTCAGCCTGTTTCCCGGCGTCTACGCCGAGTGGTCGGTGAACGAAAAGGTCGCGTTGGAAATCGCGATCGGCGCGAGTCTCTCGGGTGCACGCGCACTGTGCGCGATGAAGCACGTCGGCATGAACGTCGCGAGCGATGCGCTGATGACGATCACGGTGGCAGGCATCTCGGGCGGGCTTGTGCTCGCGATCGCCGATGACGTGGGCGTGTCGTCGTCGCAGAACGAGCAGGACTCGCGCTTCTGGGGGCGCTTTGCGCACGTGCCGGTTCTCGAACCCGCCGACCCGCAGGAAGCGCTGGAGATGGCGAAGTTCGCGTTCGAATTGTCGCAGGCGCACGCGACGCCCGTGATCCTCCGCGTCACGACACGCGTCTGCCACGTCAAGGCGCCAGTAACTGTTGGCGCAAGGGTTGAGAGGGATACTGCGGGTTTCCACCGCGATCCAGAGCGCTGGGTCCTGAGCCCGATCAACGCGCGGCGCCAGCTGCCGGCACAGGCCGAGCGCGAGCGCGTGCTTGCGGTGGTCTCGGAAGCGACGCCGCTGAATTTCATCACGCCCGGTTCCGACCGGCGTCTCGGCATCGTGACCTCGGGAGCCGCCTACCTGCACGTCCGTGAATGCTTCCCCGACCTGCCGGTGCTGAAGCTCGGCCTGACCTATCCGGTGCCGCTCGGGCTCGTCGGCCGCTTCGCGGCCGGGATCGACGAGCTGCTGGTCGTCGAAGAGACCGAGCCGTTTGTCGAACAGGCCATCCGGGCGGGCGGCATCGCAGCGCGCGGCAAGGACGTGCTGCCGCGAACCGGCGAACTCACGCCCGAGGTCCTCAGGCTGGCGGTGGCACCATTGCTCGGAGAGCCAGCCCCGTCCCTGCCGCCTTATCCGGCTGGCAACACGTTTCCGCGACCGCCGACGCTGTGCGCCGCCTGTCCGCACTCGGGCATCTACTACGTGCTGGCAAGGCTTCGGAAGAAAGTCCTGATCTCAGGAGACATTGGCTGCTACGCGCTGGGCGCCGGAGCGCCATGGCACGCGCTCGACACGGTGGTCGCGATGGGCTCATCGATGGGCATCGCACTCGGGCTCGACAAGGCCCGCGGCGACGCCGACCGCTCCAAGGCGATCATCGCCGTGATCGGCGACTCGACCTTCCTGCACATGGGCATGCAGGGATTGCTAAACATCGTTTATCAGCGCGGCAACATCACGGTCATCATTCTCGACAACCGCACGACCGCCATGACCGGCGGCCAGGACAATGCGGGTTCGGGTCGCGGGGTGCACGGCGAGGATGCCCCGCGTGTCGATTTCCCCCAGCTCGTGGCGGCACTCGGTGTGCGGCCCGAACGGATCCGCGTCGTCGACCCCTACCAGTTGCCGGTGCTCGCAAGGACCGTGCGCGAGGAGACGGAATTCGCCGAGCCATCAGTCGTGATCGCACAGCGGCCTTGCGTGCTGTCCGACTTCTACGAAGCCACCCCGCCATTCCGGGTCGTCGACGAGGACTGCACCGGTTGCAGCAACTGCTTCAATGTCGGCTGCCCGGCAATTCACCTCAGCCGCTCCGAGCACAAGACCCTGGCTTCGGGAGCGGTCACCGAGCTCCAGTTCGCGGTGATCGATTCAATCGCGTGTACCGGCTGCGGACTTTGCGCAGCGGCCTGCGGACCAAAGGCGATCGTCGCGACCGCACCCGCCGACGGCGGCGCGGCCGGCGCGGCGGCCGCAAGATGCTGACGTCCGCGCCGCTCAACGTGTTCCTGTGCGGCGTGGGTGGCCAGGGCGTGATGACCACCGCGGACCTGATTGCTCAGGCGGCGGTTGCCCATGGTTTCGACTGCAAGAAATCGGAGATCGCCGGCATCTCCCAGCGGGGCGGCGTGGTGACTTCGCAGGTGCGTTTCGGCCCGAAGGTCCTGTCCGCGGTCATTACTCCTGGCACGGCCGATCTGCTGCTCGCGTTTGAACTGGCCGAGGCGCTTCGCGCTGCGACCTACCTGAAGCGTGGCGGCATCGCGCTCGTCAACGTGCTGCGGCTGCCGCCACCGGTCGTATCGCTCGGGCTGTTTCGCTATCCGGACGATCCGCTCGCCGAGTTGCGCGCCGCCGGGATATGCGTACACGAGATCGACGCCGGCGGGATTGCGCGCGGGCTCCACGATTTGCGGCTGGTCAACACCGTCATGCTCGGCGCCGCGGCCGGCTTCCTGCCGTTTCCGGCGGAGCAACTCGAGTCCCTGGTAATCGAGCGCTTCGCGGTCCGCAAGCCCGCGCTCGTCGTCGCCAATCGCCAGGCATTCGCTGCCGGCCGGATTGCGGCGGGAAAGATGCGCATTGGCGCCTGATCAAGTCCGGTTCAGTTTTCGCGGCCGGGTCGATGCCACTCGGCCTCAGCAATTGACGGCATAGGCTTCATAAAGGCTGGCATCGGCCGCCGGGTCGAGGTTGTCCTCGAGCAGCGGCAGCAACACCATTTCTTCTTTTTGCACGTGGCCCAGCAGCCGATCGCACAGTTCGCCCGCGACGCGCTGGAATGCCTGCCAGCTGCGCGCGTCGAATCCACCGGCCGCTGCAGCGCGGGCGAGCGCACCCAGTTCCCGGCCCAGCGGCCGCATCGCCTCGTGCTCCTCGGTGAGGTGCGCACCAATCGCAGCGTCACCGATCCCGGCGAGGTAACCAAAGAGATGCGCTTCCTCGAAATCGAAATGGCGCGTGACTTCCGACTCCAGCGCGGGCGGAATATCCCGCAGCAACTGGGTCACCAGGCCGTCGGCCCGGTCCGGCGGTGCGTGACGGCACCGATCGAGCAGCGCGCCGAGACGCTCGACCAGCCTGATGGTCGCGAGGTGTTCATCGTGCAGTGTCTGGCAGACGCGTCTTGAAAACATTGCTGGTGTAGCTCCCCGGCCATGCCTTGACGTCACCCGGGCTCAAAAGTACTATAATAGTACCATATTACCGTTTTAACGCCTTTGTCAACGATGCGCAGCCCCGTACACCATGATTTCCACGGCCATCTCGCGGTCGTGACCGGCGCCGCGCGCGGCATCGGCGGGTCGATTGCGGACGCGTTGGTGGCGGCCGGCGCCATCGTCTACGCCTTCGACATCGAAGCACCCGGACATTCGCGCTTCGAGTACCGCGAGGTCGACGCCAGCGATTCGGCCGCCGTCGAGGCGGCGGTCGCGGCGCTGCCGGGTACGCCGACCCTGCTCGTCAACAATGCCGGTATCACGCGCGACCGGACGCTCGCCAAGATGTCCGACATTGAGTGGTCGAGCGTGCTGTCGGTCAACCTGACCGGCGCCTTTCACCTGATCCGCGCGATCGGGCCGCGGATGGCGGCCCAGGGCTTCGGCCGCATCGTCAACATCACGTCCATCAATGGCCTGCGGGGCAAGTTCGGACAGGGAAATTACGCAGCCTCCAAAGCGGGCCTGATCGGGCTGACGAAGACGGCGGCGCGGGAATTCGGCCGCGCCGGCGTCACGGTCAACGCAGTGGCACCTGGCATGGTGATGACGGCCATGGCGCGCAACCTGCCCGCTGAAGTCATCGCCCAGGCCGGCCGCGAAGCCGCGCTTGCAGCGCTCGCCGAGCCCGACGACGTCGCCCAGGCGGTACTGTTCCTGTTGTCTGATGGCGCGCGCGCCATCACCGGGGAGGTCCTGCGCGTCGATGCGGGACAGTACATTTGAGAGCCGGGCTGACTTTTACCCGGAGCCGGCGCAATACATCAAAGCTGAACACGGCGTAGGCCAGGGCGCCAACAAGCCCGATAGCGCTGCCGGCCCGTACGAGCAGGGCGAAATTCGCGACGCTGCCCACGATGACACCGGCAAAAGCCAGCGCATGGCACCCGACGTGCAAACGCAGGGAGTCGCGCCGCAAGCCGGCGACTGCAAAGACCGACCCCAGTCCTGAGCCGGAACCCACATGCATCGAGACGAGCATTGGCAGGATCCGCTGCAGGATGCCGAGCAGGAATGTCAGCAGCCAACCCGCAAACAACAGGATGCCGAATTGCATGGGGCCCACCGCAGGATTTCCGAAAATCAGGGAGACCAGCGCTGCACCCAGCGTCGCCGGCAGCAGTACCCAGGCCGTGCGCACCAGCAGGAAGGAGAGCCCGAGGCGCCGCAGCATGCCGTCGCGCAGCGCCTGATGCATCAGCCGCAGGTGGATGCCGCTGGCAACCAGACCGAATCCGATCGCAGTCGACAGCAACGCCGGAGAACGGCCGAGGGCGCCCGCAGCGCCGAGCGCGACTGCGAGCAGCGCGGTGCCGAATCCGGCCCACGCGAGCCGACGATCCGGAACGGCAGCAAGCGTGAACATCGGCACGAGGACGTGGCTGAAGCCGATCGCGAATAATCCCATGCCACCGAAGCCGCCCAGAATCACGTGTGCGAGCGCCAGCGCGCCGCGATCAGCCACCCCACCCCACCGGAAATCCATGGTCAGGGTGACTCCGAGCAGCATGGTGATCACCAGCGCAGCAAGTGCGGCCCAGCCATAGGCCAGCACGATCGGCGGATCTTTCGCCCGCCGCAGATTGTCAGCGAGCATGGCTGCAAACAGGCAAACCCCCGCGGCGACCATGCCGCCACCGACGTTTGCCGTGCCGGGGCGAACCGCATAAAAGCCGAACACCAGCAGGACGAGCCCCGGCAGCAGCAGCCAGAACGCCAACCGGATGGGCCAGACCGCGGCCAGCGGCTGGCGTGTCACTACCGGAAGAATCTGCACGGCGGCCCCGATCACTGCGCACACCAGCACGCCGATCGTCAACAGATGGACGGCGGCGAGTAGCGGCGCGAACCCACCGCGGAAGCCCGCGAGTTGCTCACCCGTGGCGAACAGCACCGCCCAGAACGCGACATGCGACAACACGGCCATCGCCAAGAAGCGCAACGGCACTGAAGGTGGCAGCAGCCGGCCGCTCGCGCCCTGGATCAGGCGGGCGGCGAACATCACGGATGCAGGCGGGTCAGGCGCAGCCGCACCCCGTCCGAATCGGCAGGCAACATCTCATGGTTCCATCCGCGATCTTCGAGTTCCGGGTACAGCAGCAGCGGTTCCTGGTCCAGGTGCACGATCAAGGTAGTGGCCTCGCCACCGTCGATCGTACGGAGGACTTCGACCAGCGGCCCGGGACATTCGAGTCCGCGGACATCGAGATGCAGCCCGTCGCCCGCGGTCCAGATGCGCGTGCCAGCCGCGGTTCCGCCGGCGCAGCTCACCGTGCAACCTGCTGGTTCGCCGCCAGGCGAGCAGCCAAGCGGCGTGCGAGAGCAGCAGCGGCCACGCGCCGGTAATTGGACTGCAGCAAGGTCGTGCGCATTGGCTGGACCTGCTTCTGCACCAGTCGGTCCAGCTGTTTCAGCGCATCGGCGTCGAGCGGCCGGCCGAGCAGGTCGCCGGTGCCATCGAGCAGGAAGGGACGGGAATTCGTGCCGGTCAGCGCAACCCGCAAGGCAACCAGCTTTCCCTCCTCGGCGCGCAAGGCCACCGCGACCCCCGCCAGCGGGAAGTCAACAGAGCCGCGCACACGCACCTTCGCGTAGGCGGACGGCGAGGGATCCGCAGGCAAATCCACCGCGACCACGAGTTCGCCGGCGGCGAGCGTCAGGTGTGCGAGGCCGTCTTCCCGGTAAAGTTCGGCAAGCGGCATGCACCGGCGCCCCGCGCGGCCCGCAACTTCGATCGAGGCGCCGAACACGAGCAGCGCCGGGGCCAGATCGCCGCAGAAGGCGGCGTGGCACTGCTGCCCTTGCGGCGCAACGTGACACACGTGGCCGCGGTACTTCAGGCAGTAGGCGTTCGCGCCGCGCCACCATTCGCTCTGGTTGTAGTAGATACAGCGGGTATCGAGGCACAGATTGCCGGCGACGGTCGCAGCGTTGCGATGCGCCGGACCGGCGACTGCGCCAGCGGCCTCGCAGAGTGCCGGGTAGCGCGCACGAAGCTCCGGATCCGCGGCAATCCGGGCCAGGGTGACGCCCGCACCGATGCGGGCCGCGCCTGCTTTGCAGGCGAGCCCGCCCAGCTCGGCGATGCCACGCAGATCGATCAGCAGCGAAGGCGAGCCGAGACCGCGGCGCAGGTTGACCAGCAGGTCGGTCCCGCCACTCAGGTAGCGGCTGCCGGGCTCGCCTGCATGAGCCGCCATCGCCGCATCAACGTCCGCGGGCTCGACGACCCGAAACGCCACGGGAACGGCGATCACGGCGCTGGCTCCTGCGCGGACTTCAGGCGCGCGCGCCGGCGCCGCGCGACGAGCGCTTCCACGACCCGGTCGGGAGTGGCCGGCAATTCGTCGAGGTCGATGCCGATTGCATTCGCGATAGCCGCCACGAGCGCCGGCGCGAAGCCGGCCAGCGCCCCCTCGCTCGCTTCCTTGGCGCCGAAAGGCCCGAGCGGATCGTGACTCTCGACGATCTGCACATCGATCGGCGGAGACTCGATGATGGTCGGCACACGGTACTCGAGCAGGCTGGCGTGCGCCGGCAGCCCGTCCAGATAGCAGGTCTCCTCGCTGAGCGCCTGGCCCATACCCATCCACACTGCGCCCTCGACCTGGCCGGTCACGGCGAGCGGATTGATCGCGTGGCCGCAGTCGATCGCGGCCCACACGCGATCGACCGTCACCTGGCCGGTGTCCTCATCGACCGACGCCTCGACGACCTGTGCCACGTAGCTGAAGCCCATGGTCGCGCCCACCGCGCCGCCTTTGTGCTTGCCGCCCTGCGACTCGGGCGGACAGGTGAATGTGCCCTTGACCGTGAGTGTCCCCTCCCCGACCAGAGCCGCCCTGGCGATTTCCTCGAAAGACAGCGCCGTCGAATTGCCGCCGCGGGCGAGGAACATCCCGGCGGCGGTGTACACGTCCTCGCGCCGCACGCCCAGCTTGCGCGCGGCCACTTCGCCCAGCAGGTCCTTGAGGCGCTGCGCGGCATCGATCGCGGCATTGCCGACCATGAACGTGATGCGCGAGGAATAAGCGCCGTTGTCCTTGGGCGTGATGGCGCTGTCGGCCGAGATGACGCGGATGCGCTCGAGCGGCAGGCCCAGCGTCTCGGCGACCGTGATTGCGACCATCGTCGAGGAC
>JAOUGR010000387.1 GCA_029857655.1 Gammaproteobacteria bacterium
GGCAGGTCATGCCTGCGATGTCGCGCGTTTCCGCAAATTCTTCCATCGGATGCTCGAGGCTGGTGTCTATCTCGCGCCTTCGGCCTATGAGGCCGGCTTCATTTCCGCGGCCCATGGAGATGCGGAGATCGCGGCAACCCTTGCAGCGGCGCGCCGCACGTTTGCGGCAATCTCGGCCGAAGACTGATGCGCGCAGTGGCCTGGTTCCTGGCAGCCATCGCGGGCACGCTGGTGCTCGCGGCGCTTGCTGCATGGCCCGTCTACCAGCTCGCTCACTCATTGCAGCCTGTCTGGGAATTTCACAAAGTGACCGGCCGCCTCTGGCAGCTCCTGATGCTGGCCGGCATCGCAGTGGCGGTATGGCGTGTCGGCCTTCGCGGGCGCGCGGACTGGGGCTATGGCCTGCCGCGAGCGAGATTCCTGCGCCAGGCTGGCGCCGGGCTCGCGTTCGGCGTCGCGACCATGTTGCCGATGGCGCTCGCGATCGTCGCACTGGGCATCCGCAAGCCGCTGCCGGATTTTGGCGCGGCGATGCTGGTCTCCGGCATCGTCGCCGGCGCATTGACCGGCCTGGCCGTCGCGTTCGTCGAGGAAACATTCTTCCGCGGCCTCATGTTTCGGGCCGTGCTCCGCGAGTCCGGGCCGGCGACCGCGATTCTGGCCAGCGCACTGCTGTATGCGGCGATCCACTTCTTCGCCCGCGCGAAGATCCCGCATGCAGACGTCGATTGGGGCAGCGGCATTACGCTGCTGAGTTCTTCACTGTCACGCTTTGCCGATCCGGCGGGGATCGCCGATGCATTTATCACGCTCGCGTTGGTCGGCCTGTTGCTCGGCCTGGTGCGGTACTGGACCGGCAGCATTGCCGCGGGCCTGGGGCTGCACATGGGCTGGGTCTGCGTGATCAAGGCAACATCGACCGTCACGCGCCACGATGAAGCGGCCGGCTGGTCATTCCTGGTCAGCGATTTCGACGGATTTACCGGCTGGCTGGTTGCAGGCTGGAGTTGCGCGATCCTGCTGGCGATAGTTCTGGCACGAGGCCGATTCGAGGGCTGGCGAAATAGCGTATCTGGCGGGGCCTGAAGCGCTCAACTCTCCGCGCGGCTGACCGTGGGCTCGATGGCCGACAGCCGCTCCAGCGGATCGGTCAGCTCCAACAGGGCCTGCTTCTCGGCGAGAGGCAGCGGCAACATTTCCGCAAGACGATTACCGATCCAGGCTGCATCGTCGCGCATCTCGACATGGCGATACGCATCACCGGCCTCCGGCAGTACCCGTCGCACGACTTCGCTGAGCCAGGCCTGCCCGGCAGGCACCGGGAGCACCGGATCCGCCGCGATCGCAGTGACGCGCCCGCGATTCATGCCGTCGGTTTCGCGCCACGCATCCAGCACCCGCACCCGCTCGCCACCGATGCAGCTGATGCCGAGCAGGCCGCCGTCGAGACTGTCGAAATCGACGATACGGGCCTCGGTGCCGATCGCGGCAAAGCTGGCGATGGCCGCCGTTTCCTCCCCTTCGGTGATCAGCACGACGACGAATCCCGACTGCTCGCGCAGGCAGCGGCTGACCATGTCGAGATAGCGCGGTTCGAAGATCCTGAGGGGAAGCGGTCCGCCCGGGAACAACACCGTATTGAGCGGAAACAGCGGAAGCTCGCGGACTACTTCGTTCATGCCGTCGCCCGCAGCGCCTGCAGCAACTTGTCGTGCAGACCGCCAAATCCGCCATTGCTCATGACCAGCACTTCGTCCCCGGCTTTGAGTTCCACCGCAAGCGCCGCCACCAGCAGTGCAAGGTCACTGGCGACGACGGCCTTACCGTCGAGCTTTCCGGCAACCGCGTCGAGATTCCAGTCGAGGCCAGCCGGCTGATACATCCAGACGCGGTCAGCTCCGGCAAGTGCTGCAACCAGGCCTTCGCGATGATGGCCGAGACGCATGGTGTTGGAGCGCAGCTCGAGCACCGCGATGATGCGCCGGCCGCCGGCGTGCCGCCGCATCGCGTCAATGGTTGCAGCGACCGCAGTCGGATGGTGCGCGAAATCATCGTAAACGCGGACGTCGCGTGCTTCGCCGCGCAACTCCAGGCGTCTTCGCACACCCTGGAAATCGGCGAGCGCGGCAGCCGCCTGCGCCGGCTGCACGCCGAGGCCTTCTGCGGCGGCGATGGCCGCGAGGCCATTCTCGACATTGTGAAGGCCGATCATCGACCAGTGCACGATGCCCGCGGTCGCACCGCGATGCAGCAACTCGAAACCCGACCCGTCCGCTTCGAGCAACCGGATGCGCCAGTCCGCGCCTGCCATGGCCTCGCGCGCGAAGCCGCAGAGGGGCGTCCAGCAGCCCATTTCGAGCACCTTGGCGAGTGCGTGATCGGCCGCATTCCAGGTGACGCGCCCGGAACCCGGCACGGTACGCATCAGGTGATGGAACTGGCGCTGGATGGCAGCCAGGTCGGGGTAGATGTCCGCGTGGTCGAATTCCAGGTTTGTCAGGACCAGGTGACACGGCCGGTAGTGAACAAACTTCGCGCGCTTGTCGAAGAATGCCGTGTCGTATTCATC
>JAOUGR010000388.1 GCA_029857655.1 Gammaproteobacteria bacterium
TTGCCGCTCGGGTCGGTCAGGAACATCGTCGCCTGCTCGCCCGGCCGACCCTTGAAGCGGATCGTCGGCTCGATCACGAATGCGACGCCGGCGGACTTCAGCTGCTTCGCAAGCGCCTCCCAGTCCGGCATCTCGAGCACCATGCCGAAGTGCGGCACCGGCACGTCGTGGCCGTCCACGGCGTTGTGCGCCGGCCGGTCGCTGCCGCCGCCCGCGACCGCATGACAGACGAGCTGGTGACCGAAGAAGTCGAAGTCCACCCAGTCCGCCGCGCTGCGGCCCTCGCGGCAGCCGAGCAGAGCACCGTAAAAACTGCGCGCCGCCGCGAGGTCGTGCACCGGGATGGCGAGGTGGAAAGGCGTGAGCTCCGGCATCAGGCGTCGAGCCTCGCGTCCATGGAGATCTCGGCCCTCAGCACCTTGCTGACCGGGCAACCGGCCTTGGCGTTCTCGGCCGCCTGCGCGAACTTCGCGCGGTCGGCGCCCGGCGCGCGCACGGCGACGTCGAGGTGCGAGCGGGTGATCGTGAAGCCGGTGTCGAGCTTCTCGAAGGTGATCGTGCACTTCGTCTCGATGCGCTCCGACCGGATGCCGGCCTCGCCGAGCTGCAGCGACAGCGCCATCGAGAAGCACCCGGCGTGGGCGGCCCCGATCAGCTCTTCCGGATTCGTGCCTGGCGTGCCTTCGAAGCGCGTGCCGAAGGAATATGGCGTGTCGGCGAGCACGCGGCTGTCGGTCGTGAGCCTGCCCTTGCCGTCCTTGAGTCCGCCTTCCCAGACGGCCGTTGCCTTGCGCTGCATGAGGAGTCCTCCGTCAATTCCCGCGCGTCCTGCGCGTTGTGAGATAGTGATGCCACAGGAGCCGCGCCGCAACCGAGCGCCAGGGCGCCCAGGCGGCGCTCATCGCTGCCTGCCGTTCCGCGTCCGGCCGTCGCCGCAGCCCCTTGACCTCCTGCAGCGCAATCGCGAGCGCGAGGTCGCCCACCGGCCACACGTCCGGGCGGCGCAGCGCCATCAGGTAATAGACGTCGGCGCTCCACGGCCCGATGCCGCGCTGCGCCAGCAGCGCCCCGCGCCCCTCAGCGTCCGCCGCGCGCGCGATTCCCGTGAGCGAGAGGCTGCCGTCCAGCACGGCCGCGGCGAGCGCGTGGCAGTACGAGGCCTTCTGGCGCGTGAGCCCGAGCGCGTGCAGGCCCGCTGCTCCGCGCTCGAACACGCGCTCGGGCGTCATGCCGCCGAGCGCCGCGCTCACGCGGCGAAACAGGCTGCGTGCCGCGACGATCGACACCTGCTGCTCGAGGACAATGTGGACCAGCGTCGGGAAGCCGGGCCGGCGCGCCCACATCGGCGGCACGCCGTTCCTGCGATACAGCGCCGCGAATTCCCGGTCGTGGCGCGCGAGGGCACGCACGCCGGCGGCGAGCGACTCGTGCGTGAGCGAACGCGGAACCGCGGCCATCCTCAGCCGCGCGGCTTCAGCCGCTCGCTGAAGTGGTAGCCGGCGAGTTCGAGCCCCTCGCGCAGGTAGAAGGCGTGCGCGCGCTTGCGCTGGACGCCCGAGTCGAGGTGGAAGACGTCGCAGTCGTTTTCAACGGCCTGCTGGCCAAGCCACGCGAGCAGCGCCTTGCTGTGGCCCTTCGAGCGCTCGGATTCCGCGGTGACCAGATCGTCCACGTACAGGTGACGGCCGCAGAACAGGTTGCTGGAGATCCGGTAGCCCGCGACCGCGACCACGCGGCCGCCGTCGCGGATGCAGGCAAGCCGCAGGCCGTCCGCCTGCATCGCCCGCACCGTCGCCAGAAAGTGCTCGCGGGCGACGTGCGGCCGCAGTTCCATCATGACCTCGCGGCAGGCGAGGATTGCCTCGTCCGTTTCGGCGTGCTCGACCATTGGCGTACCGGGCTCAGTCCGCGAGGTGGTACTCGACCGTGGAAACTACGCGCACTTTCTTGATGTGCTGGGTCGTGCTGTCGCGATTCTCGATCGAGAACTGCCCCTGCTGCGCGGAGCGGATGCGGCCGAGCCGGCTCCCGGAGTCCTCCGCGAACTTCTCCGCGACCGCGCGCGCGTTCTTGGTCGCTTCCTCGACCATCGCGGGCTTCAACTGCGAGAGGCCGGTGAACTCGAACTGCATCTGGCCCTGGTAGCCCTCGCCGGAGAGCGCGACACCCTTCTGGCCGAGCGCGATGACGTCCCGCATCGCCTTGCGCACCGCCTCGACGTCGCTCGTGTAGACGGTGACCGTTGAAGTCGCCGTGTAGCGGTATGCGATATTGCTCGTGTCGCCGTAGGACTGCGCCAGGCGGTCGGTGACGCCAGGCGCGCCCACCGTGATGGCGTCCTTCGCGATGCCGTGGCCGACCAGGAACTCGGTGATCAGTGCGTTCTTCTTCTGCAGCGAGGCGAACAGGGCGTTCAGGTCGTTGCTGGCGTCCTGGAAAGTGAGCGGCCAGATCGCGATGTCCGCCGGCACCTCGCGCTCCGACAGGCCCTTCACGACCACCGTGCGGTCGAACTTCTTGACCCGGACCGCGTAGTTGCCGAGCAGCCAGCCGAGGG
>JAOUGR010000077.1 GCA_029857655.1 Gammaproteobacteria bacterium
CATCCGGAATAGATGCCACGAGATCTGCCTCATAGCGTTGAACGAAAGCTTCTGAGCCTCGCCCTGCTGCAACGATGAAAGCCCTTTGTCGCAAGTCATCGATCATGCGCCAAGCAGCATCTGAAATGTCGGCGTCGCGGTCAGCTGACCTCGAGAGGCCGTCAATATCTCCATCGTATCGGCGGTACATCGCGATGTCGGCAGCGGTAATTGCGATGGTGCTCATACTGTCGCCGAACGTGCCCGGTAACCGGCGCGCGCGACGCTGCGCGGGCAGATGGCGGCACGTCCGCGCGCGTCCGCGTTGACCGGGGGGTTAGTTGGCAAGCGCGTCATATGCCAGCCCATGCGTATAGGAACGTGCCAAGACCCAGGGCAAAGACTACGGCGAGCACGGCCTGTACGGACACCGTATACACCACGTAGTTGTCGTTGAGCGCGCCATCGGGTCGCGAGAGGGTGACACGCAAGGAGGGACCGCGCAGGACGTAGAACTCGCGGAAGCCCGAGAGGAGGCAAGCCAGTGATGTGACTGCTGCCGTCGCCATGATCGTGATGCCGTCCACGCGCGGTCGTTCCCTTGCCAACTAACGTTCGCCGTGAACCGCGCGCGCCGCCCTTGCGCGCGTCGGTTTCCACGGCGCTGTTGGGTGGCAATGCGTGGAAGTCATAGATCGTCCGGTGTCAGGCCTGTGCGCTTAGCGATACGCGCAAGCATTCGAGGGCCGATCTCCTCACGGTCGTGGAACGCGAAGACCACGTCAGGCCAGCCGGGCCGGGATAGGGTCTTGTGGGATCCTGATTGACGCTTAAGCGTCCAGCCGATCCGGAAAAGAGCTGCGAGAACACGATTGGCCTTCGACGAAGGCCAGTTGCTCATGCCACCGCGATGGAGATGGGCTGAGGCCCGGCCTCGTCGTTTTCGAGGCGTTCGGCGAGCACGCGCAGGGCTAGCGCCTGAGCCTTTGCCATGGCCTCGTTTTCAGTGGCGCCGTACGCAAGAACCCCAGGAAGTTCAGGCACTTCCGCCAGCCACCGGCCGTCTTCCTCTCGCTCGTGCTCTATCGTGAAATGCATGGAGACCTCGACAGTTGCCGCGATTCTACGCCTGACCCTAAATTGCCACCCAACGTCCGCGTTGAGCGGCCGAGCAAGCGGGCGAAGCCCGCTTGCGAAGGTCCGTCTCAAATGGCTTGTTAGGCTTCACGCGCCTCAAACTCAAAGTCCCCCTCCTTTAAACGTGACCATGCTACGAGTTCTTGACCGAGCTTGTTGAGTGTCGCGGCCTCGAGTTTGACCGAAAATAGAGCCGACGCTTGCACTGGTGGTTCAAGGTTGTTCTGGGCCATGACTTCCAGCGCTGAATGGCCCGCGCCGTCGTAAACATAGGCTCGCAGGCGCACCCAGCAGTACACCTTAGGGTCGCTCGTCCCGTACTCGAAGACAACCGAATCCTTCACGGACGACGGGAACGCTTCAAGTTTGGTGCCGAACTCTCGCAACTCCTCCGGATAAGCGTATAAATCCTGTGAAAGGGCACGCTGACCGGACTCGGCGCTCAACTGGAGCTGCAGCATGCCGTCGTCGTCCTCCCACAGCCGAAGAAGCGCGAGACGCATCCCGTGAAGCCTAACGTTCGCAGCCACCGGCGCGCGCACGGCGGCCCTTGCAAAGCACGACGCGCGCGCGCGCGTCCGAGTGGGCTGCGCTGTTAGAGGGCGTGTCGTTGGTCATGCGGCTTAACAACTCGCAGAGTAAACAGTGCCAGTGCTGGGAATGCAATGAGGTACAGCCAACCAACGACTGGAACTAAGAGGTTCTCAACATCCACAAAGTGCTCCAGTAACGCCACTATGACTCGAGGCAACAACGGATATGCGACGCCCCACAATGCGCAAGACACCATAGAGCGCGGCGAGGCACTTAGGCGCCCACTGAAGAAAAGACCCGCAACGACGGTGACTACGAGCGCGACGAGGCACAGCGCAAGCAGGCCCCACATTTCGAGTTCAAAGGCGGCCGACGGTGCATCTCGGAATTTGGAATCGAAGGCGCCAAGCCAGTAGACAGCTATGGCAGCAGACGCTACCCCCGACAACACGGCGCCTAAGAGGAAGCTACCGATCAAGAGGACAAGCGCCACGTACGCCCTCTAACGTCCGCAGCCACCGGCGCGCGCCCGGCGAGCCTTGCAAAGCACGGAACTCGCGCGCGCGGCCGCGTGCGCTGCGCTGTTAGCGCGCAGGCCCCCTTGTGCGGGGCCAGGCCCTTGGATCCCGGGCAGTGTGCAGCACCCTGAATACAACGACGCGCGAGGCCTCGGTGCGGTAGAAGACAGCGTAGGGAAACTGCGAAGTGATCGCGCGCCGTACATCGCCGCGAACCTTCGCGAACATTTCGGGATAGCGTTCGATCGCGTCAAAGGTTGAGGCGACGGCACTGAGAAATCTCTCACCGAGGCCCTCGAGCTGTTCTTCGTAGTACGCGAAGCCGCTCGCAAGGTCTTCCCCGACCCGGCGGCGGTAGACGAGCGGCAGAGACACTAGCGTCGCCGAGCTTCGGCGAGCACCTGGTCTCGAGAAACAACGTCGTCTGGGTTCCGCTCGTGTTCAGCGACAGCCTCATCTATTGCCGCGCGATGAGCATCGCCTAGCGGTACGGTCTCCGGGTTCGCAGCCAGACTGACCCAGATGATCTCTGCGATGCGCATGCGCTCCTCGGGAGGCAGCTTCAGGAGTTCTGCAACGTCCGCGTCGCTCATATAGATAGCCTACCACTTCGCTTTCCTGCGCGCTAACGTCGAGGTGTACGGCGCGCCGCGGCACGCCGGCCGAATGAGCACTGCGGCTCGCGGCGCGTCCGCACCACCGCCATGTTAGATGCCGCCAACACGGTCAACGAGCACCAACTCATTTCGCCCTAGATCAAACATCTTTCCCTCTAGCTCCGCCAGATACTGGAATTGCGGGATCGCCACGGTTAGGTCTTCGACCGCATAAAGCAGCGCGTACCCACACCTTTCGACGTCGGGCGCGACGTGAGCAATGTTGTCCGGACCGTATGCGCCATACGTCCAACGAAGTTCCGGATCGTTGTTTGTCCACCCCTTCTTCAGAGTCAGTGTGGGTGGGTAGTCGGTAATGCTCGCCAAGAACTCGCAAACCCGCGTCTTCGCCCTCGGCGAAAAGGTCAAGTCCAGTGGCTCAACGCGCGGCATCTAACGTTCGAGCTGAGCCGCCCGCGGAGGCAGGTGGCGTAAGCCCGGGCTGCGACGATGGTACGACTGGCGCGGCCCGGGCTTACGCTGCTTGCCGTAGCGGGTCGGCTCGAGCGATGGGTTAGGCCGCACTTGAGAGGCTCCGAACGTTGGAAGACTTCTCTACCGTATCTTGAAGCTTGCCATGGATTGGTGAATCGCGGCTATATCAGGAGATTTTGTGTCATAGACCGCTGAGATGGCATAGGAGCGCAGATCCCCGATTGACACACTCTGTAGTCGACCCTAGTCACTCCAGTAAGTCGCTGAAACTCGTACGAGTAGTAGCACGATCGCGATCCGTGCTGCATTCCATAGCCCGTCGACCGCGCGCTGGTCGCACTTAGGGAGGCGCGCAACGTTGAGCTATCGAACAGACGAACGAGTTCGGCGCACACTTCCTTCGTCAGCTCCCGGCCGCGAAGGTACTGATAGTCGGACACGTTAATCGAGTCTCCGCGTTGGTTGCCATAGAAGCGAAGAACGCCGGCCTCTGCAGCTTTCGCGATTGGCGCGAAGCCTGCGGGTGGACTGAATTCGAATGCCATTAGTCGTAGATCGTTGGCAAGAACGCCTCCACTGGCAGTGAGCGCCAGCGCGACAGTGGCATGAGACACGCGCCTGACAAAGCCGGCCCCGCTGAAGTTCATCATTCGACGCGTACTTGGTGGTTGGGAGTTGGTGGTGCGGCCTAACGTTCCGGTTGAGGCGCGCGGGCGGAGGCGCGTAGCGCCGGAACAATAGCGTCGTCCTCCAACCGGCCGTTAGACGGCAACCTCACTGGAGGCTCTTTCGCATGTAGATCCGCGGGAAACCGTGCTCCACGCGTTGATCGTAGGCGACGTAGCCGATCTTGGAGTACAGCGCTTGGTTCTCGGTCATCTTCTCGTGCGTGTACAGGTAGATAGACGCAAAGCCCTGGCGCCGAGCCTCGGACTCAGCGTACTGCAGGAGCGCCTTACCGATACCGCGGTGCGACGGCAGAACCGCGACGTTATCAAGTAACAGGCCTTCAGCGGTGAGTACGAGGACAAGCACACCGGCGATGATGCCTTTGGATTCTGCGACAGTGACCTGCCGCTCTTCGATCACCTTCGCGTAGTCGTCGAGCATTGGGCCTGGTTTTCTGCCAATGCGTTCGATGTACGGACTGTACGCTGCCTCGACACACGCCACGATGCCGTCTACGTCCGCGGGCCGAGCGGGGCGGAGGTGATAGACAAGCGACTCGTTGCCCATGGGTCTTTGTTGCCGTCTAACGTTCACGATGACGGGCGCGCGCCGCAGTCGCGCGCGTCCCCGTCGATCGTGCTGTTAGCCGGCGTCATCGGTCACTTACTCGACTTGCACTTCCACTTTTGCAGAAGGCGCATCGGTGCATCCAACGGGAGAGTGAGAGCAGGCCCAGCGCGCTAACTCACCCAGCTCCTCCGCAGACGTTCCCGGAGCGCTGATACGCACCTGCACGCGCAGGTCCTGCAATCCGGCAGACACGCTCTCGTCGAGCCCGAGCATTCCACGATTGTCGGATTCGCTCGATACCGTGACCTCGAGCTTCGTCAGGTTGACTCCCTGTCTGGCTGCCCGCATGGCGATGCACGTCGCATTGCATGAGGCCAAGGCGGCTCTCATCAACCAACCCGGATTGGGAGCTGTGGCGCCTCCCCCCACGCCGGCAGGCATGTCAGTCAGCAACGTTTCCCCGGCGGGCCCTGTCACCCGGCACTTGAGGCCGTCCACGAGAGCAGCGGTAGCAGGCGGATTCTTGATGCGGGCCTTCTCGGGCTTCTCGGTGAGGACCTTTGATACCTTCTCGATCGCTTCGCGAATCTGGACACTGGACATTGATCTCTCCCCTCGACAGTGGTGATTCTGCTACGACGCCTAACGTCCGCAGCCACCGGCGCGCGCCCGGTGAGCTTTGCAAAGCACGGAACTCGCGCGCGCGTCCGCGTGCGCTGCGCTGTTATAGCGCATGCGCGAAACAGGAAGAGTACGCCCCGGCCCCGCGATGGGGCCGAGACGCGCCGCCCCTTGCAAAGCCCAGGTGTAGCGGGGTGCGCCCCGACCAAACGAAGTAAGAGGCTTGGACCTTGAACGTAGGCCGTTGCGACCAGTGTGCCGGACACCTTGGGGGCGTGCGGTGTCTGGCCCCGGAGAGCGAATTGACGCCTGAGAACCACGGGCGCGCCCCGCGGCCCACGGCCACAGGCCTTTGCCAAGCGACGGTGTCCGGCGCTCGCCGTAGGCGCGGAAGGTGCTGCCCTTACACGAGAGTGCCGATGTCATGCGCTATAACGTGCCCGGTTACCGGCGCGTGCCCGGTAGCCTACGTGCATGGCGGCGCGTCCGCACGCGTCCGCGTACACCGGGAGGTTAGGGCGCCAGCGTGCCAAGATCGGCTACCCCCGTGGCTCGCGGCCGCACTGCCTTGAGCTCTCGCACCAGTTTGCCATTGCAAGTTGCATTGATATCGACGGTTGGCGAGCCAAACCCACCAACGGTGTAGAACATTGTGAACTCTCCACGCACGTCTTGGCTGTGGCGCACGTGCGAGGTTCCGGCCTCCAATATGGCGACACGACACGCTTGGTTGGCGGGCGCGAACCCATGCACCTCGTGCACTGAATCGGCAGTTCCGACGCACGCGCAGAGCACGGTGGTCAGGATTGCGCTCAGCATTGTGGATCGCATTTCTGGCGCTCTAACGTGCCCGGTAACCGGCGCGCGCGACGCTGAGCGGGCAGATGGCGGCACGTCCGCGCGCGTCCGCGTTGACCGGGGGGTTAGACGGCACTTGCCTACTTGGGCGCCGGAGCATCGCTGGATGTGGACGCCTGCAATTGCCCATCGCTACGGGCCGCCAAGAAGATGCCTGCGAGTAGGCCCAGAAACGCAAGCAACACTGTTAGGCCCATGATCGCCCATATGTCGTTCGAGAGAACGTGCCCAATGCCGTAGCCCGCTACGCAGCCACCGATCGTGCTTATCAAGGTGATAAGCACGGCAATCACGATTCGGGCGAAGGTGCTTGGAGCCGACATCGCGCCGTCTAACGTCCGCGTTGTGCCGCGCTGCAGGAGGCGCGACGAAGGAGTGCCGCAACGCATGCGTCGGTCACCAACGCGGTGTTAGGTGGCTGCGCGCTCAACAACTTCGAGTTCCTCGGCGATAAAGTCGGCTAACCATAAGGTGCTGCCGTCGGCCGCGATACTTTCTACGACGAAGTGCGGGGCCTGTCCTCCTGCCTCCAAGATCTCTACCACGGTTCCAATGTCACCTACGCTTGGCGCTCGAGCGTTGACGCGCCAACCGTCGCGCTCGAGATCTGCCGACAGGGACTTGACCCTTACTACGTCGTACCGCTTCATAGCAGGCACGTCGCTCCTTGCAGCCACCTAACGTTTTGGTGAACGGCGGGCCAGCGTCGCCCCTTGACCAGCACGTGCGCTGGCGGCCCGTCCGTTCCACCTGGAGTTAGCGAGCACAGCGCTACCGCCGTGGCCAAACGGCCGGATCACGCGCATGGTGCAGGACGGCCAGAACGGAAACGCGCGCCGACCTGACGACATAGAAGATGAGATACGGGAAGCGCGATACGACCGCACGCCGGACGTCACGGTAAATGACGGGACTTGCTTCAGGAAACGCGCGTACGGCCTCGAGCCGTTGCCGGACGACAACCAAGAATTCGTCGCCGAGTCCTGGGCGCTGTGACTCGTACCATTCGAAAGCGGCCTGAATGTCATGTTCGGCCCGCGGTCGAAGGGTAAACCGCGGGATCATTTACCCCGACGGATGCGGGCAAAGACCTCTTCGAGGGATGCGCCGGCGTCGGGGTCCGATTCAAGTTCGGCCAGCCGCCGATCTAGCTCCTGCCTCTGCCAATCGGTCAGGGGCAGAGCTTCCGGAACAGCCGAGATGCTGTCCCAGACAGCCTCGACCAGCCGCACCCGATCTGCGACGGGCAGCGCAAGGATTTCAGCCACGAGAGCTTCCTGCTTCACGCGTCTAGCCTATCACCGTTGCCCTTGTGCGCGCTAACGTGCCCGGTAACCGGCGCGCGCGACGCTGCGCGGGCAGATGGCGGCACGTCCGCGCGCGTCCGCGTTGACCGGGGGGTTAGACGGCGCGCGCCGTAGAAGCCATGGTGCTCGTACATGAATTGTGCTGTGGTGAGCGATCACGCGGGCGTTTGGATTAGTTCTTGTGCACACCGGCAGAGCGTTCGAGCTTAGCTATTTCATCCACGATGGCCTGCGCTTCCACTTGCTTCAGCCTCGGGTTGTGCTTCGTCAGGAGCTCCACCACTCCATAGGCATCCTTGTAGCGCCCAAGATGGGCAAGAGACATGGCAGATGCCTTCATACCGTCCGTGTCACCCAAGTACGCCCTGTCGAGATTAATGGCTTTCTCCATGGAATCGACAGTTGCCCGATAGTCCTTCAGCTCGTACAGCACCGTAGCGAGCAGCCAGAACGTTTGCGGTTGTGGTTCTACTTCGAGGGATCTCTTCAACCAATGCCCTGCACTATCGAAGCGATCGTTTCGTCGCGCTATTTCGCCAAGGGTGTAGTAGCCCAGCCACCAGCGGGGAAACTCAACAGTTGCCCTTTTTGCCCATCTCTCGGCCTCCGCCGGTTTATCTTGGTTTAGGTAGAGAAACGCCAAGCCGATATACAACCGCGGATACCTCCCTTGTAGGGCTACGCCCTCGAGATAGGTCTTTTCGGCCTTGTCATACATCTTGGCGTTCGAATACATGTCGCCGAGGGCGTTCTCGTAGTGGCCCTGCGCGCCCCCGTACTTGCCTCTTAGCGTTTCCCAGAACGCTATTCCTTCGCTTTGCTTTCCTTGAGCCAGGAGTTCCTGCGCGTGACCGACGTCGCGCACGAAGCCCTTCTGATCGAAATCTTTGGCGAACGCCATCGCCACGCACATACAACTCATCAGAACGAACGAGACCACGGTGCGCTTAACCACTTGTCCCCCTTGGTGCGGCCACGGTTTGTAGCCGTCTAACGTTCGCGTTTTGCCGCGCCGCGCGCAGCGCGTAGCGCGGAGTGAAAGGCGTCGGTCAACAACGCGCTGTTAGGTTGCATGGCGTCTACGCTTCCTCCCATGCAAGGATGCCAGCTTTCTGGCACTCCGCTAGTTGAGCCGTAATAAGGTCGTACGGCGCCTGGAATTGAATAAGGTATAGAACCCGTGGGTCTTCGCCGCGGTACACGGTACCGAATCCGCCAAAGCCGCTTTCCACTGCAAGGTCGATCTCCTCGGCCGTCGCCCCTTGAGGTTATGTGATC
>JAOUGR010000389.1 GCA_029857655.1 Gammaproteobacteria bacterium
TGTCATTTGGCCTCCTGCTTGTCGGCCTCGTCATTCATCAGGTACCAGCGGATCCTGGCGACCGTTCCGGATGGCGACGCAAAGCCGATCGAAAGCTGGCCGCCTGTCATTTCCGCGCGCTCGCGCAGGTTGCGGATGCCGTGGCCGCCGGCCCGTGTGACGTCCAGCTTGCTGTCCTGCATTCCGACACCGTTGTCGCGCACCTCGAGCAGCAACTGCAAGCCGTCACGCCACAGGTCGACGGAGACCTCGGTCGCACGCGAGTGCTTTGCAACGTTATTGAGCAATTCCTGCGCGCAGCGGAAAACTGTCGTTTCCAGGCGATCCGGAATTGCAGAATCGCTGACCGAGACTCCTGTGCTGACGAGAAACGTCGGGTAGATTTCCGCGAACTGCCGGCAGAACCATTTGACGGCCGAAGCCGCCCCCATGTCGTCGAGGACGGTCGGCCGCAGATTCATTGCGATCGCCCGGATGCTTCCGGCAGCCTGCTGCACGCCGTCGAGTGCGAGCCCGACCACGGAATGCGCTTCTTCGACACCCGCCTGCCGCAGCATCGCCATGACCCGCTCGAGCGAGTACTTCACCGCCGTCAAGGACTGGCCAACCGAGTCGTGCAGCTCGACGGCAATGCGCCGGCGCTCGTGCTCCTGCGCCGTGATGAGTTCCTCCGACATGCGTCCGAGTTCGTTCAGCGACATGCGCTGGGCGCGTTCGGCGGTCTCGCGTCGGGCCACTTCGTTGCGCAGGTCGCGGTTGGCGTCCGCGAGCTCGCGCGTTCGAGTCCGTACCCGGGACTCCAGGCTCGCACTGAATTTCTCGAGCCCGTCGCGCGCCCAGTAAAGCTCGGACACGTCGGAGACGACCAGCACGGCCTGCGCCGCCTTGCGGCTGCGCGCGGCCACGGTGTCCGGTCCGAAAGGCCTGAAGGCCACATGCCAGACTACCTTGGTACCCGTGTCCAGGTGCTCAAACTCGGAGGGTTCGCCTTCGCAAATCCCCTTCCATGCGCGGCGGATACCGGCGGCAAGTGCGCAGCGCGCTACGCCGCAACCGGGATGGAGCAACTCATGCGGTGTGCGACCGATGGCTTCGCCGACTTTGCACAGGCCCCAACGTTCCACGACACGGTTGGCACGCACGATCCGGCTGGACGGGGCCAGCAGGCAGACAACTTTCTTGAGCGCATCGACCGTGCTTTCCCATTCCCGCTTGGCGCGGACAACGATCTGGTGCACATCCGCGTCGAGGGTCTTGGCCGGGGTCTTCTTCGTGGAGCGGACGCCACGGGCTGCGGCCGGGCGGGCGCGTACTCTCGCCATCTCGTCACCATTCTGCAGTAGTACTTCGTCGATCATGCACCAGATTCCTGCAATAGAACCAGCAACTTAGCGCTTGGGCGTCGGCGGACGGGGCGAAGCCGTCACTTCGCCCTCCACGCCACGAATGGTAAGAGTCGGTAGCGCGGCGGCACCCGTTCCCGTGTCAAAGATCCAGTCGTTGCGCACCGCACGCCAGGTCAGTGGCCCGACACCCAAGATCTCGAGCGCGGCGTTTTCCCGCAGGGCGCTGGTCACGCGCAAGGCAAGCTTGGACCCGTCGTGGGAATAGACCGCGTACTTGACATCTATCGTCAGGTCGTAGCCATTGCAGTCCTGGTCGACGCCGTCGCGCCTCACTTCATGCGCGCCCGGATAAGTCCTGGGATCATGATCGTTGCAGTCATGGACGATCGAATATCCGTCACCATCCTCGTCGACCGGGTTCGAAACCGAAACAAGGGCGGCGACGGCATCGACAAGCCCGTAACCTGAATCATTATCGGGACCCGGAACACCGAGGTCCCGGGCTGTCGACGCCAGCGCCGCTTCGACTTCCGCAGCCGTCGCAGTCGGCACAGCGCTCCGCAGCAGCGCCACGACGCCCGCAACTTCGGGAGCAGAGAATGACGTGCCCGTCACCTGCACGTAGAGCGGCATCCCGCCAAACGACAGGTCGGTCGTCTGCAGGCCGTCACCGGGCGCGACGACTTTCGGAAACAGTGATCCGTCGCAGGCCGAAGGACCGCGGCTGCTGAACACCGATACCGAATCGTCGATGTCGACCGAGCCGACACTCACGACCCGGGCATTGTTTGCCGGGCTCAGGCTGGTCGCCGGAGCGGGACCAAAATTTCCGGCGGCGAATACGACCGCGATGTCGGCGGCCCTGAGTGCGTCGATATCGGCCTGGAACGCCGAGTTGCAGGTGTTCTCGATCGACATGTCCCAGGAATTCGTGACCACGTCTGGCGCATCGTCGGTGGCGGGATTGCGGTCGGGATCGATCGCCCACTGAAACGCCAGGTGGATTGCGCTTTCCGACGCCACGCCGGCATCGTTGAAGATCTTCGCGGCGATCCAGCTCGCGCCGGGCGCGACGCCGATGACCGTGCCGCTCGATTCGCCGCCGACGATCAGCCCCATCCCCTGCGTTCCGTGACCGAGGCGATCGTAGGGCGTGGCATGCTGCCCGTAGGGGTCATACCAGC
>JAOUGR010000390.1 GCA_029857655.1 Gammaproteobacteria bacterium
GACGTACATTGCTGCGGCGCTTGCGGACTATGAAGCCGGGGCACGCTGGCATCCGACCATGAAGGGCATGGCGTCGACATTGTCGGCGCAGGATCGCGCGGACCTGGGGGCCTGGTTCCAGGGCGCGCAACGCACCCTGCCGGGTGCGAATCGGGTCGGTAGCGCGCCTGCAACGGCGGGCAGCTGCACGACCTGCCACGGACAGGACGGCGTCGGCACTGAGCCGGAAAATCCCACGCTCGCCGGCCAGCACGCCGATTACCTGGCGCAGGCGCTCAACGACTACCGCCTGGGCAAGCGCCAGAATCCAATCATGAGAAGCTTTGCGGGCCAGTTGACGCGCGACGACATCCGGGCGCTCGCCGATTATTTCTCCCTGCAACCGGGGCTCGCGACGCCGCGGCGCTAGCCGGGCAGTGCCCATGCGATCATGGGCGATGATGACTGCCGATATCTCTGCCAGGCTGACCGATTTTCCCGCCGGTATCACAGCAATAGACGCGGACTACGTGCGTCCGCGGCTCGCAGCATCTCACCTGGTCGTGGACGGAGGTCGCGCCGCGTTTGTGGATACAGGCACGACGCTGTCGCTGCCGAACCTGCTCGGCGCGCTCGCAGCCAAGAATATCGATCCGGCCGATGTGGATTGGGTGCTGACGACACACGTGCATCTCGATCATGCGGGCGGGGCAGGCGCGTTGATGCAGGCATTGCCCAATGCGCGCTGCGCCGTGCATCCGCGCGGCGCGCGCCACCTCGCGGAGCCGTCCAAGCTGATCGCGGGCTCGATCGCCGTCTATGGGGAGGAACGCTACCGGTCGCTGTACGGCGAGATCGTCCCGATCGAAGAAGCGCGCATGCTGGTGCCGGAGGACGGCGAGCGAATCATGCTTGGTTCGCTCACGCTGGAATTGATCCACACGCCGGGCCACGCGCTACATCATTATTGTGTCGTGGACCGCGATCACCACCGGATCTTCTCCGGCGACACCTTCGGTATCTCGTATCGCGACTTCGACGTGGACGGCCGCGAGTTCATCATGCCGACCACGACGCCGGTGCATTTTGACCCGGTGGCGCTCTGCAACTCGGTGGACCGGCTGATGAACTACAAACCGCGAGCCATCTACCTGACGCATTACGCTGAGGTCCGTGATCTCGCACGCCTGGCGGGCGAGATGAAGCATCGCGTGCGCGCCTTCGCCGATCTCGGCAGGCAGCACGCAAAGGCGCCGGACCGCGGACAGCGACTCAGGCATGGCATGTATGCGCTGTTGTCGCGCTGGCTCGACGAGCATGGCTTTCCCGGCGATGAAATGAAACGGCACTGGCTGCTCGACGATGACGTCGAATTGAACTGCCAGGGCATTGAAGTGTGGCTGGACAGGGGTGCGGCGTGAGCAAGTTCAAGGCGTTCAGGATCCACGAGCGCGACAAGAAAATCGTCGCGGGCTTCGAGATGATGGGCGGCGAACAGCTCACGCCGGGCGACGTGCTGATTCGCGTGCGCTATTCGAGTATCAACTACAAGGACGCGCTGGCGGCGACTGGCGCGGCGAGAATCCTGCGCCGCTATCCCCTGAATGGCGGCATCGACCTGTCCGGGGAAATCGCGAGCTCAGCCGATACGCGTTATGCACGCGGCCAGGCGGTGCTGGTCACCGGCTGCGGGCTCAGCGAGACCGTGGACGGGGGCTTTGCAGAATACGCGCGTGTTGCCGGAAATTCGGTGATCCGGCTGCCGGACGGCATCGACCTGTTCCAGGCCATGGGGCTCGGCACCGCAGGGTTCACGGCGGCGCTCGCGATTCATCGCATGGAACACAATGGCCAGACGCCGGCAAGAGGGCCGGTAGTGGTGACCGGCGCGAGCGGCGGAGTGGGATCGATCGCAGTCGACCTGCTGGCGGGCCGGGGATACGAAGTGGTCGCGGTCAGCGGCAAGCCGGAAGCCGATGATTTCCTGAAGGCGCTGGGCGCAACGAGCATCCTGCGCCGCCAGGAAATCGACCTCGACCGCCAGCCGATGGAAGCCGTGCGCTGGGCCGGCGCGATCGACAACGTCGGGGGAGAATTGCTGACCTGGCTCACGCGCACGATGGATTTCTGGGGCAACATCGCCAGTGTCGGCCTCGCCGGCAGCCCGAAACTCGAGACGACCGTACTGCCCTTCATCCTGCGTGGCGTCAACCTGCTGGGGATCAATTCGTCGGCGACACCCCGCGATCTGCGCCTGGACATCTGGCGGCGCCTTGCGTCCGACCTGCGGCCGCGGCATTTCGACAAACTGGTCACGAGGATCATAGGCTTCGATGAATTGCCGGCGGCCTTCGACGATTACATGAAAGGCCGTGTGCTGGGGCGCACGGTCGTGAAGATCGCCTGAGTGCCGGCCGATCCACTCGAGAAAACCCTGCTTGTCGGTGCCAAGGAACAGGGCATCGTGCTCGAACCTGCGCAGTCGGCGGCATTGTTGAGCCTGATCAGCGAGCTTCGGGAATGGAACCAGCGCTTCAACCTGACCGCGAT
>JAOUGR010000078.1 GCA_029857655.1 Gammaproteobacteria bacterium
CACGGGAACGAGTCTTTCGGCAGGGCACTGAAGCATTAGCGACATCGAGAAATACCATGAACAGATTATCGAAGACGCTGATCAGGATTCTCGCGACACTGCTGCTGGCCCTGCCGGGCTTGGCACAGGCGGCAGTGACAGCCCCTGTCTTCGATCACCTGACAACCGGGTTCGAGCTCACGGGCCAGCACCGGATCGTGACCTGTGAGTCATGCCATGTGGACGCGGTGTTCAAGGGCACGCCGCAGGTCTGCGTCGCATGCCATGCGCCCGGCAGCCGGATTCGCTCGACCTCCAAGCCTGCAACGCACGTGATCAGCTCCGAAAATTGCGAGCAGTGCCACTCCACCTCGGCCTTCGTACCGGCCGCCCACTTCAACCACAACGAAGTGCGGGGCAGCTGCGCCACCTGTCACAACGGCGTTCAGGCCCAGGGAATGCCGCCAGGCCACATACAGACAGCGCTGAACTGCGACACCTGCCACCGGACGGGGGCGTGGTCGCCGTCGCTGTTCGATCATTCGCGCGTCACGCCCGGCACCTGTATCCAGTGCCATGACGGCGTGAACGCGACCGGAAAAAGTCCGCAGCACATCAGCTCGACCAGCAACTGCGACGCCTGCCATCTCACCACGACCTGGATCCCGGTGACGCGCGTCGACCATGCCGAAGTCATCGGCACCTGCACCGGTTGCCACAACGGCACGACGGCGACCGGCAAGGGCGCGACGCACGTGCAGACGACCCTCGAGTGCGACACCTGCCATGCCACCACTGCGTGGCAGCCTGCGCGATTCAGCCATGCGGGCGTTGCACCCGGCAGCTGCATCCAGTGTCACGACGGCATGCAGACAACCGGCAAGAATCCGCAGCACATCAATACGACCAATGCCTGCGACGCCTGCCACACGACGTCCGCATGGATCCCGGTGACGCGCGTCGACCATGCTGAAGTGCGTGGCACCTGCACGAGTTGCCACAACGGCACGACGGCGACCGGCAAGGCCGCCACGCATATCGTGACGCCACTCGAATGCGACAACTGCCATACGACGTCGAGTTGGCTGGGGGCCGTCTACGACCACACGGGCGTCGCGCCCGGGACCTGCTTCCAGTGCCACAACGGCGTGCAGGCGACCGGCAAGAATCCGCTGCACATCAGCACGACTAACGCCTGCGATGCCTGCCACACGACGAGCGCGTGGAAGCCCGCCTTGCGCGTCGACCATGCCGAGGTGCTCGGTACCTGCTCGAGTTGCCACAACGGCGCCAAGGCGACCGGCAAGACCGCCAATCACATACCGACCACGCAGCAGTGCGACAACTGCCACATGACCTCGGCCTGGCTGCCGGCCCGCTTCACCCACACCGGCGTCGTGCCCGGGACCTGTGCCCAGTGCCATGACGGCGTGCGCTCGACGGGCAAGACGCCCACGCACATCGTCACGACCGCAAGCTGCGATGCCTGCCACTCGACCATCGCCTGGCTGCCGGCGCAGTTCAGCCACGCCAACGTTGCACCGGGCACTTGTGCCCAGTGCCACAACGGCACTACGGCGACCGGCAAGACACCCACGCACATCGTCACTACCGCGAGCTGCGACGCTTGCCACAACACGACCGTGTGGATTCCGGCGCAGTTCAGTCATGCCATGGTTGCACCGGGCACCTGCTTCCAGTGCCACAACGGCACGACGGCGACTGGCAAGAACCCGCAGCACATCAGTACGACCAATACTTGCGATGCCTGCCATGTCACGACCACATGGATCCCGGCGACGCGCGTCGACCATACTGAAGTGCTCGGCACCTGCTCGAGTTGCCACAACGGCACCACTGCAATCGGCAAGAGCCCGACGCACATCGTGACGACATTCGAGTGTGACAACTGCCACGTCACCGCCGCGTGGCAGCCGGCGCGGTTTGACCATTCGGGCGTCACCCCCGGCACCTGCATCCAGTGTCATGACGGCGTGCGCGCCATCGGCAAGAATCCGCAGCACATCGCTACGACCAATGCCTGCGATGCCTGCCACACGAAGACCACGTGGATCCCAGTGCTGCGCGTCGACCATGTCGAAGTGCTCGGCACATGTGCCAGCTGCCATAACGGCACCACGGCGACCGGCAAGCCGCCGACCCACATCCCGACGACGCTCGCCTGCGACAACTGCCATGTGACCGCGGCCTGGCTGCCGGCCCGCTGGGATCACACGGGCGTCGTACCCGGGACCTGTGCACAGTGTCATGACGGCGTGCGCGCTACGGGCAAGACGCCCACGCACATCGTCACGACCGCAAGTTGCGACACCTGCCACTCGACCATTGCGTGGCTACCGGCGAGCTTCAACCACGCAAACGTGGTGCCAGGTACTTGCTCGCAGTGCCATAACGGCACCACTGCAACGGGTAAGTCAGGCAATCACTGGCTCACCAATCTTGAGTGCGATCAGTGCCACCGGACGACGGCCTGGACGCCGGTGACGCACATTCACATGTCGCCGGATTACCCGGGCAATCACAAATCTGCGGTCACGTGCCTTAGCTGCCACTCGAATCGCGACGCAGCAAACTGGACGACGCCCACGTACAAGCCTGACTGTGCGGGTTGCCATGCCAACAACTATAAGTCCGGTCCGCACAAGAAGACGGAGCAGGGCGTGTTGTACACGGTCTCGGAGCTGCGCAACTGCGCCGGCGCGTGCCACACGTACACTAACGCGAACTTGACGACGATTTCCAAGACACGCAATTCCCACCATCGCGTATCGGACGGCGGGTTCTGACATGCGTTCATGGACCGTGCTGCTGGCAATTGCGCTTGCCGGCCTCGGCGGTGTCGCCGCGGCCGATGATGCCTCGGACATTGCGGGCCGCGTCCTCGAGCAAGTCGAGGTGATGCCGCTGGGTGACGGTGCCCGCGTATCCGTGCGTTTCGGCTGTCCGCTGCGGTACTCGAGCCACTTTCCAGCTACCGGCGCGACGGAACTCCGCATCAGCCTGGTGCCACTGCCTGGCTGCCTGCCGACGGACATCTTGGACAGCGCGCTGCGCGCGCCGACCGGCAATACCGCTGGGCTCGGCGACGTCCGCCTCGAGCAGGCTGGCACGGCATTGGTCCTGACGCTGGCATTCAGTTCACCGGTCGATGTCGCGGTGCGACCGACGCCTGATTTTATGGGCCTTGAAATCGCCGTCTTCAATCAGGCCACCAATATCCGGCCGCGCCTGCAGACCAGGACAGTGGCGCCGCCTCCGCCGATGACTCGCGTGTTGCCCTCGGCAGAAGTGCTGGAGCAGCAATGGGCGGAGGCCAAGGCCGCCTTTGACGCTGGCGACAATCCGGCTGCGGTGCGCCTGCTGACCCGATTGGTTGAATATCCGGAGCACCCGCGACGTGCGGAGGCACAGGAGTTGCTGGGATTGTCTCGCGAACGCAACGGCCAGCTTGCGCACGCAAAGGCCGAATACGAGGAATATCTGCGCAGCTATCCTGAGGGCGCGGCCGTCGGGCGGGTCACCCAGCGTCTCTCGGCGCTGACGACCCTTTCCCGCCCGAAAGTTGCGGCAGTCGCGCAGCGCGAGGGCGGGATGGACTGGACGGGTTTCGGGGGCTGGGCGCAGGAATATCGATTCGATACGACGTCGCTTGAGACTGCGGACATTTCGACGAACTTCACCAGCCAGTCAATGGTCATCACCGATGGGGATTTCTCACTGCGTGGCCGCGGCGAGCGCTTCGATGTGCAGGCGCGCGTCAGTGCGGGATACCTTTACGACCTCCTGCCCGAAGCGGCGGGTACCCAGACCCGGGTGAGTGCTGCCTACGCGGAGCTGAACGATCGCCATTTCAACCTGAATGCGCGACTGGGCCGGCAATCGAAACACAGCGGCGGTGTTCTCGGTTCCTTCGACGGGCTCTTGCTGGGCTGGCGCGCATTGCCGTCACTGCGGCTGAACCTGATGGCTGGCAGCCCCCTCGAGACGACGACCGGCTCGTTCACGACCGACCGCCAGTTCGTCAGCCTGAGCGCCAACTGGTCGGGCTGGATCGATGGACTCGAGATCAGCCCGTTCCTGATCGACCAGTCCTTTGACGGCGTTGCCGATCGGCGGGCCGTGGGCAGCGAGTTGCGGTGGTTCAGACCTGGTCGCACCGTGGTTGGTCTCTTCGACTATGACATCGACTACAGCGCGCTCAATATGGTGCTGTTGCTCGGCAACTTTGAACTGCCCAGGCACTGGACCATAACCACGACGCTGGATCATCGCAAGAGCCCGTTCCTGACGACGCGCAATGCAATGGCCGGGCAGGCCGTTCTATCGCTCGGCGAACTGGTGGCGCAGATCGGCGAGCCCGCGGTCCGCGCGCTCGCCGAAGACCGCACCGCAGACGTGGACACAGTGTCAATCGGGGTTTCACGGCCGATGGGCACGCGCTACCAGTGGATCGCCGATGTTGGCGCGACTCGCATGTCCGAGATGCCGGCGTCTGGTGGCATCGAAGCAATACCTGCAACCGGCACGGAACTCAGCTTCGGTGCGCAACTGATCGCCAACAGCCTGCTACGCTCCGGAGATGTGTCCATCCTGGGCTTGCGAATGTCCGATGGCGACCTCGCGAGGACCACGTCGTTGTCGCTGAGTTCGCGCTTTCCCATTCGGGGTCGCCTGCGCGCCGGCCCGCGCCTGCGATTCGATTATCGTGAGTTCAGTGCCGACGGCACGACGCAATGGTTGGCAAGTCCCGCGGTCCGCATCGATTGGCACTCCGAGCGAACGACCATCGAATTCGAGGCCGGAGGCGAATGGATGTCGCGCGAGCTGCCGATCGACCAGGAAAAGTCAAGCCGCTACTGGTTCAGTCTCGGCTATCGAGTGGGATTCTGACGTGTGGTTGCGGGCATCATCGCCAGTCTTGGCACTGCTGGTGCTGTGTAGCTGCGCGCAACGCGATCTCTGGCCCAAGGAACAGCTCGATCCGAAAACAGCGGTCAATGTCACGATCATGGCTGAACCGTGGGTTTATTCGCTCGATGTCAGGATGCTCGCCGCCAACGCGCGTGATTACCTCAATGTAGGCGTGGTCGAGACAAATCGCGCCGGGACGCGTGCCTACTGGCTGGGCGTCATCGCGTGGAGCACGATCGACCGGCGCGTATATGCCGCGGTCGATCCGTCCGAACGGCCGACCAAGGTCCGGCTGATCTGGTCCGCGACGAATCTGGAGCTGATACCGGCGGCAGGCGGGCGATCTGCGGTGGGTCTCAGTGAGCCGGTATTGGTCGATCCAACCTTCAAGTTCACGGAGACCTGGTACTCGTTGTCCACGGCCCAGGTCGCGCAACTGGGCGCGGGTGCTCCCGCGACGATTGCGCTCATCGATGAAAAGGGACAGCCGACGACCTATGAAAAATGGATCGTGAACGCCAGTGCCATGTCAGAGTTCCTGAAGGCAGTGGGACTCTGAAATGAGCCGGTCACGGTGTCAGCCTGTAGGCGCAACGGCTGCCAGCGCACGCACACTCAACCTCGACGGTTGGCCGGACAGCCGTAATATTTCTAGCGCCGCAACGGTCCAGTTTGCGTGCGCTCAATTCTTGCCGGGCAATGAAAATGCATTTTGGGCGGCTGACAATCCCTATGTTTTGGCTCGCCATTGTCGTGTTGGCGTCAGGCCAGCCGGCATCCGCGCAGCAGTCCGGTGCCAGGGGGCTGGCGCCGGAATTCACGCATCAGGCCAAGGATGAATGGATCAATTCCGGGCCCCTTTCGCTCAAGTCCCTGCGCGGCGCCGTGGTGCTGATCGATTTCTGGACCTTTGACTGCTGGAACTGCTACCGCTCGTTTCCCTGGCTGAACGAAGTAGATGAGCGATTCGCTGCTCGTGGACTGCGAATCATCGGGGTGCATTCCCCGGAATTCCGGCACGAGCGCGAGCCGCAAAGAGTCGCCGCCAAGGTGCACGAATTCAAACTCGGCCATCCCGTGATGATCGACAACGATTTTTCCTACTGGAAAGCGATCGGCAACCGGTACTGGCCGGCGTTCTATCTGGTCGACAAACGCGGGCTGCTCCGCTATCGCTTCGCCGGCGAAACGCACACGGGCGACCGGCGAGCGCTGGAAATTGAAAAGCGCATCGGAGAACTGATCGACGAGTAAAGCCGTACGCGTATCAGGTAATCATGGTCGGGGTGAAGCGCTACCCATAGTGCCTGCCAGCATGGTGCGGGTGCGGGTGAAGTAGCCAGTTCCCGGGCTTTATGGTTTCAAATCTTGCTGATCGCGGCATCGTCCGTATTGATCCAGATCAGCGCGAACCCCGTCGCGGCCCGATGGAATGCGATCATGAGTTGTTCTTCCGATTACGGCGGCCGGACGGCGGGGTTCGGATCTGCTGCATCCCGGGGGCTCTTGCGGCTGATCCCCCCGCCAGCGTGCTTCGCGCGGCCGTTGCGTGCGCTGCCACAGCCGCTGGTGCAACGAGGCTCCAGGCGATTGATCGACCTCGTGCTGGCCGGTCCGCTGGCTGCCGGCGCGCTCGACGACCTGGCCGGCCGCCGGCTCGGCGTCGAAGTGACCGACCTGAAGCTGCGCTGGGTCGTTGCTATCGGCGAGCGCCGCATTGAAGTGCTGGAGCCGGATGCCAGTGCCGAATCCACCGTGCGCGGCGGCGCCACCGACCTCCTGCTACTCGCGAGCCGGCTGGAAGACGCCGATACGCTTTTCTTCCAGCGCCGCCTGGAACTGACGGGCGACACCGAGCTCGGACTCGCGGTCCGCAATCTGCTCGACCAGTTGCCATGGGAAACGATTCCGCTCTGGCTGCGCATCACGCTCGACCGTGGGGCGCAACTGGCGCGCGCAGCGCGCGCCGCCCACCTCGGCGAATTCTGAAGCCTCACGTCGAAGTGACGTACTGCATGCCGGCCCTGCCGCTCCAGTAGCCATTCTCCTCGCCGGCGCGGAGCGGGATGATGTCGTTGTCGATCGCATCACGAAAGCGCGCCACCACATCCGACATGCCCTTGGCCTGCGGATAAAGGCGCAACAAGTCGATGCCGGCCCGGCGCAATTCCTCAAGCTCGGGGCCGAGGTCGCTATGCCTGGCGGTCTGCACCTGGATGCCATTAATGGTCAGGAACGGAGTTCCATCGCGTGTGGCGAGGGGCAGGCCGTCAGGGTAATCCAGGCAGCGAAAACCGCATTCGTCCTTGGCGAGGTCGAGCGCACGGGCCGTGAAACAACGCGCGGAAAAGGCGAGCGGCAGACGGCCCCAGGCTGCGATCTCGAGTTCCGGCAGCGGCACGCCGCTGGCGCGGAATTCCTCGATCAGTGGCCGGCCATGTTCGACGCCGAGCACGAGCCGCTGCAGGCCATCCTCGCGCAGCAGCCGCAGCGTTTCGTGATTGTAGACATTGAGTGTCGGCCCGCCGATGAACGGCAGGCCGCGCTCCCGCAACAATTGCACGGCCGACATGTCGTTGGCCTCGATCCGGAACCTGCCGTCGCCCACGAGGCGCATCAGCGAGGACAGTTCCGATTCCGCTTCGAGCAGCGCGAGTGTGGACAGCACGATCTCACGGCCACTGCCGGCCAGTTCCTCGGCGAGCATCATCCAGTCGCGGGTCCGGAGTTCGCGCCGTTTGCTGCAGACGGTCTCGCCAAGATAAAACACGTCCACCGGCCATGCGGCGGCGGCACGATAGAAAGCGAAGACCTGCTCGCGAGGCCAGAAGTACTGCAGTGGTCCGAGGGTCAGCCGCATTTCTTGCCCTCAATGCCAGGAGCGGTGATACGGACCTAGCGTGGTCTGGCGACCCTCGGCATGCCGCGCCAGCTCGCGTTGCCAGGCTTCGTCCACCGACCAATCCTGCGGGCGTGCCTTCAAGTGGTCGATCGCCTCGCGCCACACCCTGGTGACAGACGCAACATATGCCTGGCCACGCTGCCGGCCCTCGATCTTGAGTGCCACGACGCCGGCGGCCTGCAGGCGCGGAAGCAATGCCAGGGTGTTCAGGCTGGTTGGTTCCTCGAGCGCATGAAGTATCTCGCCACCGACCGCGTAACGACCCTTGCACACAGTCGGGTAGCCGGCCGGCTCACCCGGCGCGTATCGATCGATCAGCCTCCCATTGAGGCTCGCGCGTCGCACGCCACCTGGTTCCTCGTCCCAACGCACGAACTTCGCCGGCGAGCAGACGCCGTGCCGGTTGGGCGAGACGCCGGTGACGTAGCTCGAGAGCTGACAGCGGCCTTCGACCATGATGCACAGGCTGCCGAACGCAAACACCTCGATGGGAACGATGTCCTGCGCGCACAGGCGCTCGACTTGCTGGATCGACAGCACACGCGGCAGCACGGCGCGCGCGATGCCGAAGCGCTCGCGATAATAGCGCAGGGCCGCG
>JAOUGR010000079.1 GCA_029857655.1 Gammaproteobacteria bacterium
CCAGTACGGCGACGCTCCGCGACAATCGTCGTGTAAATGCCGCCACGCACGTTGAATCGTGCGGTCAGGCGCAGGAATCGCGGGTCCAGCGATGCGGCCAGGCGATCCACGATCTCATTGGTCACTGCCTCGTGAAACGCGCCGCGGTCCCGGAATGACCAGATATAGAGTTTCAGGGACTTGAGCTCGACGCACAGTGCATCGGGGACATATTCCAGCTCCAATGCCGCAAAATCCGGCTGGCCCGTGCGTGGGCACAGGCACGTGAATTCTGGAATCTGCACGCGAACCGTATAGTCGCGGCCTGGGCTCGGATTCTGGAAGGTTTCGATGTCTCCATATGGCGACTGTTGGTTCATGTCGTTCGTGTCCGGGTCGTACTCAATCGCGGGCCGTTAATCTACACTAGCCGAAATGCGCCTAGCCAGGATAAAGCTCGCCGGTTTCAAGTCCTTCGTCGATCCGACCGTTGTGACATTTCCCCGGAATCTGACCGGGGTCGTCGGGCCCAATGGCTGCGGCAAGTCGAACATCATCGACGCAGTTCGTTGGGTCATGGGCGAAATTTCCGCCAAGCATCTGCGCGGCGATTCCATGACGGACGTGATTTTCAACGGGTCCCGCGGCCGCAAGCCTGTTGGCAGTGGCTCGGTCGAACTGGTATTCGACAATGGCGACGGAAAGATTGCCGGGCCCTATGCCGGGTTCGCGGAGGTGTCGCTGAAGCGACTGGTATCGCGCGACGGCAATTCAACCTACTTCATCAATGGATCAAAATGCCGCCGCAAGGACATCACGCACTTGTTTCTCGGGACCGGGCTCGGGTCGCGCAGCTACGCGATCATCGAGCAGGGAATGATCTCGCGGCTGATCGAGGCGCGTGCCGAGGACATGCGGTCCTTTGTCGAGGAGGCGGCCGGGATTTCGCGCTACAAGGATCGCAGGCGCGAGACGGAAAGTCGGATCTCGCACACGCGTGAGAACCTCGAACGGCTGAACGACGTGCGCGAGGAAGTCGACAAGCAGATCCGGCACCTGCAGCGCCAGGCCGGCATTGCGCGCCGTTACCAGGAACAGCTCAATCGCAAGCGGCAATTGCAGGCCGAACTGCTGGCGCTCAGGATCCGCGACCTGGACGGGGACATCGCAGCCAGGCAGGCGCTCGCCGCCGAACGCGAGACTGCGACGCAGGCGGCGCTCGCGGAATTGCGATCGGTCGAGGCAGCGGTCGAAAAGGCGCGCGCCACGCACGCGGAGTGCTCGGATGCACTTGCCGCCGTGCAGGGCCGCTACTACCAGGCTGGGGCCGACGCCACGCGAACGGAACAGTCCCTGCTGCACACACGCGAACTGCGCCAACGGCAGCGCACCGACCTCGAGCGCGTGATGCAGGAACACCTCGAGTCGCAGGCACTGGTCGGCCGCGACCAGGAACAGTTGAGCGAACTTTCCGCCGCGGTGGCGCGCGCGGAACCCGAACTGCAGGCGGCGCGCGGAATCGAGGCTACGGCCCGCGCTGCGCTGGCGGAAGCCGAGTCGGCGATGGCCGACTGGCAGCAGCGCTGGGAGACATTCAGCCGCGAATCTGCGGGCGCCTCGCAGAACACGCTGGTCGAGCGGACCCGGATTGAACAGATCGAAGCCGGACTCGCACGCCTGCTGGCTCAGCGCGAAAGACTTGTCGTGGAGCACGCGCAGCTTGAAAAGATGGTTTCGGGTGCGCGGCCGGAGGAATTTGCGGCAGCGGAGCAGCAAGCGCGGGAGCGCGGCGCTGCCGCGCAGCGCGAGCTCGACGAGACACTTGCCAGGTTACTGGCGGAACGCGAGTCCGAGCGCAACACGGCGAACGCCCTTGATGCGGCCCGGGCAGAGCTGCAAGTGGCGCGTGGCGAACTGGTTGCGGTGGAAGCCGTGCAGAAGGCGGCACTCGGCCAGGCGCAGGGACGCGTTGTCGAATGGTTGTCTTCGCACAAACTCGAGCGCCGCTCGAGGCTGGCGCAGCTGCTGACGGTCGCCGCCGGGTGGGAGCGCGCCGTGGAGACTGCACTGGGCAGCTATCTCGAGGCAGTCTGCGCCGAAGGAATCGATTCGTTCGCCGAAGCTGCGGACCGCCTCGATTCGGGGCGCGTGACGCTCGTCGAATCGACCGCCGCCCGGCCGGCATCGCCGGCTTCGGATTCATTGTTGTCCAGGGTATCCGGGCCCGCCGTAGTCGCAGGCCTTCTCGATGGCATTGTCGCTGTCGACACGCTGCGCGAGGCGGTTTCGCGTCGGCGGTCGTTGCAGCCGGGACAGTCCGTCATCACTCGGGATGGCGTCTGGTTTGGTCCGGACTGGCTGCGGGTCTCGAAAAATGAAACCGAGCACGCGGGCGTCATCTCCCGGGAGCAGGACATCCGCAGGCTGCAATCCTCCGCTGCCGACGGCGCATCCCGGGTTCGCGAGCTCGACCAGGAGCTCGCAGGCTGCAGGTCGCGGATCGCTGACCTTGATGCCAGCCGTGACGATATGCATGGCACGGTCAATCGGCTGCACCACGATCTGGTCAATGTGCGCGGGGCGCTTGAGGCGATCCGTTCACGAGCGCAGCAATTCGGCGAAAGGCTCTCCCGGGTGCGCGGGGAGCTCGACCAGACCCAAGCCGAAATTAGCCGCGACGAACAGGAAATCCGCACGGCGCGCCAGCGGCTCGAGTCCGGGCTTGCGCTGATGAATTCGTTGCAGGACCGGCGTCCCGCCCTGGAGCAGCAACGCGACGCATTCCGTGCCCAACTTGCGTCGGCGCGCGAACGCAGCGCGAGCGACATCGCGGCGGCCCAACAGGTGGAAATCCGCTTTGAGTCGCGGCGTTCGTCGCTGGGCACTCTGCAGACGAGCCTAGATCGCGCCAGCGATCAGGCCCGCCTGCTCGCGACCCGCCGCCTGGATCTCGAGCGCCAGCTTGTGGAAGGCGAGTCGCCGCTCGCGGACCTCGAGCACAAATTGCAGCAGTACCTGGAACAGCGTCTGGCGGTCGAACGGGAACTTGCCGAGTCGCGTCGGCTGGTCGAGGAGGCGGACGCGCAGGTCCGCGAACTCGATACGAAACGCCAGGGATCCGAAGGCCGGGTCGAGTCGGCGCGGGCCGCGTTTGCGGAGATCAGTCTCGGAATGCAGGAAGCCCGCGTGCGGCGCGAGTCCGTGATGGAGCAGTTCGTGGCCACTCACTTCGACTTTGCCACAGTTACTTCGGCATTGCCGCCAGAGGCAAACGTGCCGGCATGGGACCAGCAGCTGGCTGAGACCAGCGAGAAAATCGAGAGGCTGGGAGCGGTCAACCTGGCGTCGATTGACGAACTGAAGGAGCAGTCCGAGCGCAAGGAGTACCTCGATCGTCAATTGGCCGACCTGTCCGATGCACTCAATACGCTGGAACATGCGATTCGCAGGATCGACCGTGAAACGCGCGCGCGCTTCCAGGACACGTTTGATCGCATCAATAACGGCCTGAAAGAGAAGTTTCCGCGCTTGTTCGGGGGCGGCGCAGCCTACCTCGAACTCGTCGGGGATGACTTGCTGACGGCGGGCGTTGCGGTAATGGCGCGGCCGCCGGGCAAGCGCAACAGTTCGATCAGCCAGTTGTCTGGCGGGGAGAAGGCGCTGACTGCGGTGGCGTTGATATTCTCGATCTTCGAACTGAATCCTGCGCCGTTCTGCCTGCTCGACGAGGTCGACGCCCCGCTCGACGATAACAACGTTGGCCGCTTCTGCGACATCGTCAGGGACATGTCGGAGCGCGTGCAGTTCGTCTTCATCACGCACAACAAGTCGACGATGGAACTTGCGAACCACCTGATTGGCGTGACCATGGGCGAGCCCGGCGTGTCGCGCCTGGTTGCCGTGGATGTCGACGAGGCCGTCAGAATGGCCGCCGTCGGTTAGCCGGGGAGGCGTCCCAGTGTCGGAGCTTCGCTGGATTCTGCTCGGAGCCGGGGTCGGACTGATTCTCGGCCTCTGGTGGTGGGAGACCCGGAAAGCCCGCACGACGATTGATCCAACCGCGACCTGGCCGCGTGGTCGCGCGGAACCCAGCCTCGACGGCGAAGCACAGGCCGGCGACGGTATCCCGGTTCCGCCACCGTCATTCAAGCCGACGATCGAGCGGCACCGCGTGCAGCGCCGACCGCCGTTGGTCGAGATTTCCGAAGACATGGAAGTGGACGTCTCAGCCTATGTGGGCCGGGATCGGCGACGGTTGCCTGAGCCCGCAGCAATCGACCTGATGGATCAGGGTGACGCGGATGAAAGCCCGGACGCCAAGAAATTGGGGGCGGATGAAGTAGTCGATGATGACCATCGCGCACCCTGGGTGAGCACGCATCCGTTGCAACGCCAGGTAGTTGAGCCGAAGAAGCAACCCGTGGAGCGCGATGATCCGAAGGCGATGAATCCGATCGAACAGCACGTTGCGCAGGCCTCGAAACAGCGGATCGTCGCACTGCGCCTGGTTGCGCACGACGAACATTGGGACGGCAGAATGTTGCGCGAAGCGATCCAGGCGGAAGGCTTGAAATTCGGCAAGTATTCGATCTTTCATTGCGAACGCGAGGACGGCAAGACCCTGTTCTATGTTGCGAGCATGATGGAACCCGGCTCCTTCGATCTTGCCAAGATGGATGACCAGATTTTCCCGGGTATCTCGCTGTTTGGCATCGTTCCCGGTCCGCTCGATGCGCCGGCAACATTCGACCTGGTGCTGGCAACTGCGAGGCATCTTTGCGAGCGTCTCAAGGGCCAGTTGCAGGACGAACAGGGAAGCACATTGACCGCACAGCGGATTCTCAACCTTCGTGAGGAGCTGGTGCACTTCGAGCACCGCAACAAGCGCCTGCGCCGGAACTGATGAAGCCTGCATCCGCAAGTCTGCGGCAGCGTCTCGAGCAACTGCGCTCCGAAATCGAGCGCCACAATTATCTTTACCACGTGCTCGATAGCCCGGAAGTGCCGGACGCTGCATACGACCGGCTGATGGCAGAACTGCGCGCCCTTGAACTGCAATACCCCGAGCTGGTTGTTCCGGAATCGCCAACCCAGCGCGTCGGTGGCGCGCCGGTGCCGGAATTCTCTGAGGTGCGTCACCGGCTGCCGATGCTGTCGTTCGACAATGCGTTTTCGCCTGAGGATGTGGAGGCATTCGACCGCAGAGTCCGGGAACGCCTCGAGACTGACGAGCAGATCGGCTATTTCTGCGAACCAAAGGTCGACGGGCTGGCGGTCAGCCTGACGTATCGCGAAGGACTGCTTGCACTCGGTTCAACCCGGGGTGACGGAACGGTCGGCGAAGATGTAACACACAACATCCGCACGATCGAGACGGTGCCATTGCGGCTTCGCGGGCGTGACTGGCCGGCACTGCTCGAGGTGCGCGGCGAAGTATTCATGTCGAACGCCGGGTTCGACGAAATGAACAGGCGCGCGGCCGAAAAAGGTGAAAAGGTATTCGTCAATCCGCGCAATGCTGCAGCCGGGAGTCTGCGGCAATTGGATCCGCGACTGGCCGCTTCGCGGCCGCTCGAGATCTATTTCTACGGTGCGGGCCAGGTTGAAGGCGCAACCCTCCCTGGCCTGCACAGCGAGATTCTCGAGGTGCTGAACAGATGGGGATTGCGCACTTCACCGGAAACGCGGGCCGTCGTCGGCGTCGAAGGAATGCTCGGGTACTACGAGGACATCGGCCGCCGACGCAGCAGCCTCCGCTTCCAGATTGACGGCGTCGTCTACAAGGTCAATTCGATCGAGGAGCGCCGGCGGCTTGGTTTCGTCGCACGGGCGCCACGCTGGGCAATCGCCCACAAGTTTCCCGCAGAGGAGGAAATGACCATCGTGCGTGCGATCGAGTGGCAGGTCGGACGCACCGGTGCGTTGACCCCGGTTGCACGGCTCGAGCCGGTCTTCGTGGGTGGAGTAACGGTCAGCAACGCGACACTGCACAACATCGATGAGCTACGGCGCAAGGATGTGCGGGTTGGCGACAGCGTGATCATCCGCAGGGCAGGAGACGTGATCCCGGAAGTCGTCCGTGTAATCCTCGAGAAGCGCCCGTCGAAATCATCCCAGGTACGCCTGCCCCAGAAATGCCCGGTTTGCGGCTCCGGAGTGGAGCGCGAAGAGGGTGAAGCTGTCGCGCGCTGCACCGGCGCTCTTACTTGTCCAGCGCAGCTCAAGGAGTCGCTACGGCACTTTGCCTCGCGGCGCGCCCTGGATATCGAAGGGCTCGGAAGCAAGCTGATCGACCAATTGGTGGACAGCGGCATGGTTCGGAATGCAGCCGATCTGTTCGGGCTAAGCGTCGACCAGTTGGCTGGTCTCGAGCGAATGGGCGAGCGATCGGCGGCTAACGTGGTCGAGTCACTCGGAAGGAGCAAGCAAACGACATTTGCAAGGTTCCTGCATGCGCTCGGCATCCGCGATGTCGGCGAAGCGACGGCTGGATCGCTGGCGCGGCATTTCCGTTCCCTGGAAGCATTGCGCAGCAGCTCTGTGGAAGAGATCGAAGAGGTGCCGGACATCGGCCCGATTACGGCAGGGCATGTACATGCATTCTTCGCCGAACGGCGGAATGCCAAAGTCATCGACGCGCTCGTTGGACACCGGGTGAGCTGGCCGGCGGTGCAGGAAGCTACCGTGCGCAACAGTCCGTTGAGCGGTAAGACGGTCGTGCTGACCGGCAAGCTCGCGACGATGTCCCGGGGAGAGGCGGGCGACCACATTCGAGTGCTCGGCGGAAAAGTCGCCGGCAGCGTTTCGAAGAACACCGACTACGTGGTGGTTGGCGACGAGGCCGGTTCGAAACTGAAGAAAGCGACCCAGCTGGGGGTCAAGATCCTTGAGGAAGACGAGTTCCTCAAGCTGTTAGGCCGCAAGCGCTGATCAATCGTCGTTCCCATTCCCGGACTCTTCTGCAGGACCCGATTCATGGTCGATGATCATCTGCACCATGACTCCAGCGCGAACGGATCCCGGTCTGCGAGTGGTCTCGCGCTCGGAAATCCAACCTTCGACGTCCTGAAGAAAACTGGCGCCACGCCGTTGCAGCATTTGACGCAACAGAGGAATCGCCGCGCTATCCAGCCGGACCGATATGGCGGAGTCTTCAAACAGACGGTTGTTGGCTGATGCCGAAATATTGTGCTCGAGCGTGTAGAGCAAGTCGCATGCCGTGCTGCCAAGATGCCGCAACGCCGCCGAATCCGCGCCACCAAGTGTGTACCGGCGCGCCAGGGCCTTAACCGAGCCATCATTCTGGATGCGCACTGCTCCAACGCGGAGCAGCTCGTCGAGAATTATCTTCGGGTAGATGTCGCCGCTGAATGATCGGACCAACTGCTCGAACGAGGGCTCCGGGCCCTCGATCGGCAACACGAGTGGCCGACCATTTTCGTCAGTGTACTCGGGACCTTCAAACCAACCCGTCAGCACGCGCGCCAAACGATTGCGCTGGTAGTCCTTCTCGGGCCCCAGGCTGGGCTTGCTGGCCTCGGCGGATCTTGCAATGCCGCTAACGACATGCCGGTGCAGCCCAGTAATTGTGGAAACGCGTGAGAAACTCGAACTTTTACCCTGCTCTCGCAGGATATCTTGAGCGGCCTGAACAAATGCAATATTGGCAATCCGGGAAAAGTCATAAGTGGATAATCCATGGCGCAGCATGATCCGCGCCAGTGGGCGCAGGAGGCGAAGGCACGCATCACGTAGCGGCGCATGGAACAGTCGCATGACTAACTAAGCTTAGCTGTGTTTGCGTGGCGCGATACGGGCCACTATTCGAAAGTAGTTCGTGTATCAATTCGCGGTGGTTGAATCACGAAGATAGATTGCGTGATCACGGGACTGGCAAGATATATCAGTCTTATTTGATGGAAATCGATTCTTGTCACCAGAAATCTGGCGAGGTTCACAACATGCACAACAATGACTTGCAGACTTCGGCGCATGGTAAACCTAGTCAAGAACTCGTCGACGGCGTCGTACGACAGTTCGTAGATCTGCTAGTTGCAGGCGGTACGAGCGGCGAAATGATACGAACGGCAATAGGCAAGTCACTTGCGAATTCAGTCGATGCATGCTCGATAACGATGCTCACTGAACTTGGATCAATCCAGCGCGACTGCATGGAAGTCATGTGCACATGGCGGCGCGACATCAATTTTGTTGATAACCATGGTGATCCATTGCCGTTGGAGCAAGGCAAAGGCAATGAATCATTTGGCATGCTTTGTAAGCGCGCTAATTGCAAGAATGAAATATCGCTAGTATTAAGAACGCTACTCGATTTTGGAGCGATTTCAATTAACGGCGACAGCAAGATTGTTCCGGAGACACCTACTTTCTTGCTGGGGCAAGCACAGGGCGGTGGCAGACTCGCGGTTG
>JAOUGR010000391.1 GCA_029857655.1 Gammaproteobacteria bacterium
CGCCAGTTGAAATGATCGTGACCGGCACTTCACAGACTTCCTCGATGCGTGCCAGGTAGTCGCGCGCCGCCCGCGGCAATTCGGCGAGTGAACGCAAACCGACAGTAGAATCCTTCCAGCCAGGCATCTCCTCATAGACGGGCTCACAGCCGGCGTAATCGTCAGCGGCAAGCGGCGGCATGTCGGAAATCTTTCCGCCCTGCCGGTAACCCGTGCAGAGCTTCACCCGCTCCAGGCCATCGAGCACGTCAAGCTTGGTGACGCAGAGGCCCGAAAAACTGTTGTTCAGCATGGACCGTCGCAGCGCGACGGCATCGAACCAGCCGGTGCGTCTCGCACGTCCGGTCACGGCGCCGAATTCCTGGCCCACGTGCGCAAGGCGCTTGCCTGTGTCGTCGAACAGCTCGGTCGGAAACGGGCCCGCGCCGACGCGCGTCGTGTAGGCCTTGGTGATCCCGAGCACATAGTCGATGTCGCGCGGGCCAAGCCCGACGCCGACCGACGCGTTGCCGGCCACGGTGTTTGACGACGTGACAAACGGGTAAGTGCCGTGATCGACATCGAGCAGCGCGCCCTGCGCACCCTCCAGCAGGACGCTGCCGCCCGCCTGCTGGATACGCTTGATGCCAAACGCGACATCCGCAACCAGCGGCTTCACCCGTTCGGCCTGCGCCAGGCACTCATCAAGCGTCGCGGCAAAGTCGACTGGTGGTTTCCGCAGGTGATGCTGCAGCAGGAAATTATGCCAGTCGAGGAGTTCGCGCAGGCGAGATTCGAAAAGCGGTGGGGACAGCAGGTCGCTGACGCGCACTGCGCGGCGCGCAACCTTGTCCTCGTACGCCGGTCCGACGCCGCGTCCGGTAGTGCCGATCTTGCGATCGCCACTCGCCTGCTCGCGTGCCTGGTCGAGGGCAACGTGCGATGGCAGCACCAGCGGGCAGTTGGGGCTGATCTGCAGCCGCTCGAATACCGGAAAGCCACGAGCGGCCAGCATGTCCGCTTCGGACAGCAGCGCCTCGAGCGAAAGCACGACGCCATTGCCGATGAAGCAGCGCACCTGGTCGCGCAGGATGCCCGAAGGGATCAGCGACAGCACCGTCTTGCGGCCGTCTATGACGAGCGTGTGACCGGCATTGTGACCGCCCTGGAAGCGGGCGACTGCGGTCACGCGCTCGGTCAGCAGGTCCACGACCTTGCCCTTCCCTTCGTCACCCCACTGGGCGCCGACAATGACGACGATTTTTCCCATCACCGCCTCAGGAACGGACCAGCCACAGCAGCAGAAGGCCGGCAGCCACGCTTGCGACGCCGGCGACACGCAGGGTCGAATCGCTCACCGTCGAGAATGCGGCCATGGCGCGCTTCGAGCTTCCCGGGCTCGCAAATGGCAACAATCCCTCGATGACCAGCAGCAGCCCGAGCGCGGCCGCGAGGTCCGCCCACTGGATGTTCATCGGAGGCTCAGCGGCCCGGCTGCTTCATGTACTTGAAGAACTCACCGTCGGGAGCGATCACGAGCACGTCATTGGGCTGGCCGATCGCGCGGCGATAGGCCTGCAGGCTGCGGTGGAAGGAATAGAACTCCGGATACCGCTGGTACATGCGCGCGTAAGTCGCAGCGGCGACGGCGTCGCCCTCACCACGGATCTTCTCGGCATCGCGATTGCCGATCGCGAGTGCTTCGGTGCGCTCACGCTCCGCTTCCGCGCGGATGCGCTGGGCCTGCTCGTCGCCTTCGGCCCGCAACTGCGAAGCAACGCGGAGAAAATCCTGGCGCATGCGATTGAAGACCGATTCGGACACGTTGGTCGGCAAATCGATCCGCTTGACCCGGACGTCCACGAGTGTCAGTCCGAGCTGAGCGATCGACTCGCCTCCAAACTGCAGGATGTCGCCGATGAACTCCGCGCGCTCCGCCGCCACGACCTGCTGGATGGTGCGCTTCGCGATGACACCCTTCAGGCCATCCTTGACGATTTCGGCGAGCCGCGCCGCGCCCGCTTCCTCGTCGCCTCCGGTCGACTGGTAGTACTGCCCGACGTCGGAAACCCGCCACTTCACGTAGAAGTCGACATTCAGCATCTTTCCTTCACTTGTCAGGAACTGCTCGGCCGGGTAATTGCGCGTCAGCACGCGACGATCGAACTTGCGAACGGTATTGACAATCGGAACCATGAAATGCAGGCCCGGCTGGTAGTCGGCCTTGACGATTTCACTAAACCGGAACTTGATCGCGAACTCGGTCTCCTGCACCTGGAATACGGCGCTCATGAGCAGCCAGAACGCGACCAGGGCGCCAATCAGGATCGGCAGTATTCGGCCGGCCATCAGCGATCCCTCCGCGTGCGCGCGTCCGGCGCCTCGACGGAACTGCCATCCTCCAGCCGGATTGTCGGCGGCGTCTCGACGGGTTGCCGTTGCTGGCCGCGCTGCTCGAGCAGCTTGTCGAGCGGCAGGTAGATCATGTTGCCGGTGCCCTTGGTGTCCACGATCACCTTGGTCGACGAGCCCAGCACC
>JAOUGR010000392.1 GCA_029857655.1 Gammaproteobacteria bacterium
AATCCGTGTACGATGGGTTTGCCGATGAATACCGCCATCGAAACAGCCGCCTGGACCCCCGACAGCTGGCAGCGCCGGCCGGCACTGCAGCAGCCCCATTACGCCGATCCCGCGCGGCTCGCGCAGGTGCTCGAGCAGCTCGCGCGGCTGCCGCCGGTGGTCGTCTCCTGGGAAGTGGACCAGCTCAAGGACGAGCTTGCCGCGGCCCAGCGCGGCGAGCGCTTCCTGCTGCAGGGCGGCGACTGCGCGGAAGGATTCAGTGACTGCGAATCGGACACAATCGCGCGCAAGCTCAAGATCCTGCTGCAGATGAGCGTCGTGCTGCTGCACGGCCTCAAGAAGCCCGTGATCCGCGTCGGCCGCATCGCCGGCCAGTACGCCAAGCCGCGCTCGGCGGATACCGAAACCCGCGACGGCGTGACGCTGCCCAGTTACCGCGGCGACATCGTCAATCGCGCGGCGTTTTCGGCCGGCGACCGCGAACCGGATCCGGAACTGCTGTTGCGCGGCTACGAGCGCGCGGCGCTCACGCTCAATTTCGTGCGCGCACTGGTGGATGGCGGATTCGCGGACCTGCACCATCCGGAATACTGGGACCTCGGCTTCCTGCAGCACGCAAAGCTCAAGGACGCCTACCAGAAGATCGTCGACCAGATCTCCGATGCGCTCGATTTCTATGCGGCAGTCTCGGGCTCGCCCGTCCACGAAGGCAGCCAGATCCGGTTCTATGCCAGTCATGAAGGTCTGCACCTGCTCTACGAGCAGGCGCAGACGCGCTACCTGAAGCGCCGCCAGCGCTGGTACAACCTGTCCACGCACATGCCCTGGATCGGCATGCGCACCGCGATGCCGAATGGCGCGCACGTCGAGTACTTCCGCGGCATCGCCAATCCGGTCGGCGTCAAGGTCGGCGAGGGCATGGACGCCGCCACGCTCGGCGAACTGGTCCGCATCCTGAATCCCGACAACGAGCCGGGCCGGCTGACGCTGATCCACCGCTTTGGCGCCAGGCGCATCGAGCAGGCACTGCCGGCGATGATCCGCGCGGTGCACGATTCCGGTCGCCAGGTGCTGTGGGTCTGCGATCCGATGCACGGCAATACCGAGACCACGCCCCAGGGCGTCAAGACGCGGCGCTTCGAGAACATCCTGTCGGAGGTCGAATCGGCCTTCCGCATCCACGAAGAGGCCGGCGCGATCCTGGGCGGCGTGCATTTCGAACTGACCGGCGACGATGTCACCGAATGCACCGGCGGCGCGCGCGGCCTGTCGGACGGCGATCTGGCGCGCGCCTACCGCACGAGCGTCGATCCGCGCCTGAACTACGAACAGGCGCTGGAACTCGCGATGCTGATCGCCCGACAGCGCGAAAGGCTATAATATGTTGTTATTTCATGGAGTTACGGTTGGTACTTGATAGTTTAGATAATACCAGCACCAACACCGGCAAATTCCCGGCCCTGCGCCTGGACTGGCGCGAAGTGCTGCGGCCGGAAGCGGGCGAATTCGTCAACCAGCTGGCACGGCATTTCGGGCCCCGCATCGCCGAGCTGCTGGAAGACCGGACCCGGCGCCAGCGCCAGTTCGACGCCGGCATCCTCCCGGATTTCCTCGACAGCACGCGCGCCATCCGCGAGGGCAACTGGCGCGTCGGGCCGATCCCGCGCGACCTGCAGGACCGGCGGGTCGAGATCACCGGTCCGACGGACCGCAAGATGATCATCAACGCGCTGAACTCCGGCGCGAGCGTGTTCATGGCCGACTGCGAGGACTCGTTGTGCCCGACCTGGTTCAACGTGATCCAGGGTCAGGTGAACCTGATGGAGGCGGTGCGGCGCACGCTCACGTTCAAGAGTCCGGAAGGCAAGTCCTACCGCCTGAACGAATCGACCGCGGTGCTGATCGTACGGCCGCGCGGCTGGCATCTGCCGGAAAAACACTGGTTGCTCGACGGCAAGCCCATTCCCGGCGCGCTGGTCGATTTCGGGCTCTACCTCTTCCACAACGCCAGCGAGTTGCTGAGCCGCGGCACCGGACCGTATTTCTACCTGCCGAAACTCGAGAGCCATCTCGAGGCGCGGCTGTGGGCGCAGGTAATCGGCTTGAGCGAGCGCATGCTCGGATTGCCGCGCGGCAGCATCAAGGTGACGGTGCTGATCGAGACGATCACGGCCGCCTTCGAGATCGACGAGATCCTCTACGAACTGCGGGAGAACATCGTCGGGCTGAACTGCGGCCGCTGGGACTACATCTTCAGTTTCATCAAGAAGTTCAATCGTCGCCCGGATTTCGTGCTGCCCGACCGCAACACGGTCACCATGACGTCGCACTTCCTGCGCTCCTACTCGCAGCTCGTCATCAAGACCTGCCACCGCCGGGGCGCATTCGCGATCGGCGGCATGGCGGCGCAGATCCCGATCAAGGGCGACCCGCTTGCGAACGACGCCGCGCTCGCCCGCGTGCGCGCCGACAAGGAACGGGAGGCCAGTGACGGGCACGACGGCACCTGGGTCGCG
>JAOUGR010000393.1 GCA_029857655.1 Gammaproteobacteria bacterium
CGCCCCTGCTAAGGGCGTATGGGTCAAAAGCCCATCGAGGGTTCGAATCCCTCTCTCTCCGCCAATTCTTTTGACCGCCGACAATTCCAGAGGGATTCGAACCCGAGATAAATAATCGTGTGGGTTCGACGGCTTTGCGCAGCGAAGCCGGTCAGCGGCGCGAAGCGCCGATGATCCCGAGCGGCAGCGAGGGACGAGGCCGCGCAGCGGCCGAGCAATCCCTCTCTCTCCGCCAGATTTCAGCGAATCCAATGACGGGATTCGAACCCGAGAAATAATCAAGTTGGGTTCGACGGCTTCGCGCAGCGAAGCCGGTCACCGGCGCGCAGCGCCGATGATTCCTAGCGCCAACGTCGGATGAGGCTGCCGGAGCGATCGAACAAGAATGGTCCGGCACGAAACGCAGAGTGCGCCATCCTTACGCGGAGGCACGCCGGCGCTGCCGGAGGCTCCAGATTGCCTGCACGGACAGGACGAATGCGACGAGCCCCGTCGCCCCCGTCGTGAGCAGCGTCCAAATGAAGAAGAACCCGCCGGGCAGCTGAGCGAATTGCTCGCCGAGGGGCCTTCCCATCGTGTGAATGACCGGCAGCGCCGCCGAAGCGAGTCCGCCAAGCAGGAGAATGATGCAGCCGGCCAAGCGTCCGGGGAGCCCAACCGCTCCATACAAGTAGACAGCGAGAATCAGCACGCCAACGAGAATCTCGCGCCCGCCCTTCTCGATGCCGAAGACGATATCACCCGTGAGGTGCAGCCCGAAGAAGAGAGCATTCAGCAGTGAGAGGACAATCAGGACGGTGTTGTGTTTCAACGGATTCTCCTTGCTCGGCGTCAGGCGACGCCGCACGGCAAGCGGTCAACGCGGTTGGGTGGTGCCGACCACGATGCCGTTCAGGCGGCCGCGAACGCGCACACGCCACATCCAATAGAAGAGGAGCGGGATCGGCACGAAAGCGAGCACGAGAAGCAGTGGCACGATACGCACGAGCTCAGGGATGAACTTCATCTGCCCCAGGAAGAACGAGCCCGTCGCGATGAAGAGCCCGAAGCACATCCGCCACAGATGCCGCGCCAGTCGTCGCGGTCCCCGCAGGCCGCCCGCGCGAATCGCACGCAGGTCGCCGATCGCCGCGAGCAGAATGACAGTGCCAAAGACCAGTGGCGGCACCACACGCGGGCGGCCAACCACTTGCACCGCAGGATCCAGCCATTCGGTCACGCCCCCGTACAGCAATGCCATGGCGCAGGCGAATGCCAGGATCATCAGCGCGAGGTTGAAGCGTTGACCGATCCCACGCAGTGGCTTGACCGTGGTCATCGCCGTGAAGACCAGGTAAGCGGCGAGGAGCCCGCCGAAGACCTGGCCCGGTCTGTTTTCGTACGTGCCGATTCCCGCCGCCGTGAGACCGAGGACGACCATTGCCCAGCTGAAGATCAGACCGCTCTGCTTATGGAGCCGCCCGCCCTTGACAACCGAGAGCGCGACGGTTCCCGCGGCGATGCTCATCAATCCGGCGGCAAAGTGAACCGCGAGGCTCAGCCACACGATACCCGACGACGATATGAACGTGACTCGATCCATGGCAGCTGCTCCAGGCCCGGGGTCTTATGGGATGCCCATGCGGGCGGCCCGATGCCGAGGTTTCTTCCCTCCATGTGTGCTCCACAGGAGGATGTTCATGCTCGCTTGCGCCGTGTCTCACTCGCTACGGCCTGCTCGCGCTCCGCCGCATCGGGCAGGAATTCCAGAATGTCGCCGGGCTGGCATGACAGCGCGGTGCAGATTGCATCGAGTGTCGAGAAACGGATCGCGCGTGCCTTCCCGGTCTTCAAAATCGAAAGATTCACGATCGTGATGCCGACGAGTTCCGCGAGCTCGGTCAGAGTCATGCGACGCGCGTGCAGCACGTCGTCCAGCTTCACCAGGATCGCCATCCTCAGATCGTCCCTCTGAGGTCTTGACGCATCAGCTCGCCACCGGCGAAGACGCGCGCGAGGACGAAGGTCAGCAGCACGGCGAGCCACCCGCTGATCGAAAAGCCGGCATCGACATCGACCGGACGCGCCGGAGTCGAAAGGGCCTCGGCGATCGCGCCGATGACGAGGCTGAGAAGCTGCGCCGCGAGCAGGACCCAGGCAATCGCCCGCAGACGGTACGCGTTCGTGGCAACGAATGGATCGCCCGCGCGGACCGTCTCGACGATCGCGAGCAGCCGCTTGAGGACGACGTGGTTGAGCGGGATCATGCCGAGGATGAGCACGACGATCACGCGCAAGCCAAGAATGAGCCGCTCTGCTTCCGGCGAAGGAGAGAGTTTGTAGGCGGTCATGATCCATTGCTCGTTGGGCGCCACCACGAGCAGAGCAAGGAACGCGGCACCGACCAGCCAGTTCAGGACGATGAGGATGCGCAGCACCACAGACGCAGCCGGCAGCGCGGCGAGATAGCTTCGGGACATCGAACTTGCACCCCGATGGATTGATATATCGACAAACAATATTCAGATTA
>JAOUGR010000394.1 GCA_029857655.1 Gammaproteobacteria bacterium
CGTGTACTCCGACTCGTCCTTGAGCGCCTCGACCAGATATTTCGCGGTATCCGGGTGCTTGCTGCGGCACAGCAGGTCGACCGCCTTGTTCTGGACATCGAGATCGGTATCGCGCAGCAGCGGGGCGACCTGGGCCGGGTCAACGGGCCCCTCCATGGCGGCGATTGCCTGCAGTGCGGCCGCACGCACCAGCTTGTTCGGGTCCTTCAGCGTGGACATCAGGGCCGCACGGACCTTGGGTGTATTGAACCGCGCGAGCAGCGCGATGATATGCATGCGGGCGATCGAATCCTTGCCCTCGACCCTGGCGACCAGTTCGTCGACCGAGGTCTCATCCACGATCTGGCCGGCGATGCGAAACAAGGCCGCTTTTTCGTTTGGATCCTGCAGGTAGGCGGCATTCAGCAGGTCGCGCAGCTGGAAGCGGGTCCTGTGCGCGGCAATGACGTCCAGCACGGCCGGTCGCGAGACCCCGGGCTCGCTCAACAGCTCGAGCAGCAGGGAAGGTGAGTATGCCCGCGACGTGGAAAGCGCCCAGGCAACGCCCGCGACTGCGCGCGGGTTTTCCTCCGCAAGCGCCTTTGTCAGCAGCGGGAATGTCTTGTCGTCGACCAGCTCGGACAATGCCTCGACAAAGGCAACTGTCTCGCGCTTGTCCGCCGTGGACAGCGCCTCGATGATCGGCTTGATCGCGGTGGCGCCCAGCCCCCGCAGCCTGGCAAGCGCCTGCTGCGCCTTGGGACTGCCCGGGTCGCCGCTTTCACGCACCTCGGCGATCAGGCGATCGGCGCGATACGCACTGAATAAACCCATCCGATTCTGGCTCTAGTTGGGACCAATCTGCCAATTGGAAAGTATGCCATACCCACCCCCGGCCCCATTTACGGATTGGCGCCTGGGCTACAATGCTGGCCCCCGATCAGCGGAATATTCCCGATGTCCTCCGGCCCCGAGAGCCGCCTGCGAGCTGCGCTCGAACAGTATGTCGAGCCCAATAGCGGCCTGACGCTCGGCGCCGCCGGGGCGCTCGAGTCGGTTGAAATGACGCCTGCGGGGCTGTTAGCAAGAATCGTGCTCGGTTTTCCGGTCGAGGGGTACCAGGGTGAATTCGCGAGCGCCCTTGCAGACCAGGCGGCTGCGGCCGGCATCAGGGAACCATTCGCCGTGGAGTTGCGCGCCCGGATACCGGCGTTCGTCGCCGACCAGCGCACGCGTCCGCTGCCCGAAATCGCGAATGTGATAGCCATCGCCTCCGGCAAGGGCGGTGTCGGCAAGTCGACGGTTGCGGCCAATCTCGCGCTGGCGCTCGCGGCCCAGGGCGCCCGAGTCGGATTGCTTGACGCCGATATCTACGGACCGAGCCAGCCCCGCATGATGGGCCTGGCAGGGGAGCGCCCGACCACGACCGACGGCAAGACTTTTGATCCACCGCGCGGCCACGGCATCCCGGTCATGTCCATCGGATTCCTGATCGATTCCGACCAGCCGATGGTGTGGCGCGGCCCCATGGTGACCCAGGCGCTGGTGCAGATGCTCTCCGACACGCGCTGGGGCGCGCTCGATTACCTGGTCGTCGACATGCCACCCGGCACCGGTGACATCCAGCTGACATTGACCCAGCGCGTCCCGGTCAGCGGCGCCGTGATCGTGACGACGCCCCAGGAAATAGCGCTGCTCGACGCGCGCAAGGGCCTGCAGATGTTTCGCAAGGTCGGGGTCCCGGTGCTCGGCATCGTCGAGAACATGGGCATGCATCGCTGCCCGGCCTGCGGGCACGAGTCGCACATCTTCGACGCCGGCGGCGGCGCAGAGCTCGCGCGCCGCTACCACACCATCTTGCTCGGCCAGCTGCCGCTGGAGGCAAGCATCCGCGCGCAGGTGGACGGCGGCACGCCCACCGTGGTCGCCGACCCATTGTCGCAGGCTGCGGGAGTCTTTCACTTGATCGCGAGGCGGGCGGCCGCAAGGCTGGCGGCCAGCGCCATGCAGGGCGCCACCGCGATGCCGGCAATCAGCATCGAGGATGAATGATGAGCATCAAGTCAGACCAATGGATCCGGCGCATGGCGGCACAGGGGATGATCGAGCCATTCGAGCCGGGCCAGGTCCGGGTCGCGGGCGAACGCAAGATCATTTCCTACGGCACTTCGAGTTACGGCTATGACGTACGCTGCGCCGGTGAATTCAAGATCTTCACGAACATCAATTCGACGATCGTGGACCCGAAGAATTTTGACACGAACAATTTTGTCGACCTGCGTTCGGATGTCTGCATCGTGCCGCCGAATTCATTTGCGCTCGCACGGACCGTCGAATACTTCCGGATCCCGCGCAGCACGATGGTTATCTGCCTCGGCAAGAGCACCTACGCGCGCTGCGGAATCATCGTGAATGTCACGCCGCTCGAGCCCGAGTGGGAGGGCCATGTGACACTCGAGTTTTCCAACTCCACGCCGCTTCCCGCCCGGATCTACGCCAATGAAGGTGTTGCGCAGATGCTGTTCTTC
>JAOUGR010000395.1 GCA_029857655.1 Gammaproteobacteria bacterium
CAGCATTCCCGCGGTATAGCCGCCGTTTCCGGACTGCGGTGGCCCGCGGAAACGGCGCCCGATCACGAGAAAACGATTGGCCGTCATCTTGCGGCGCATCGTAGCCGATCGGGGTGGCGACCGACGCCCCCAGCGGATAGATTGACGATTCCCACCGCCCCCGGAGCCGCCGCAAAGCCATGAAAGCCGCCGTCGTCAGCCTCACCAGCCTGCTGTTCGCTTCCGTCGCGTTCGCCGATGACACCCGGTCCATGCGTGAATTCCTCGCCGCCCGCGCCGCGCGCGATGCCGAAGTTGCGCGCTCGATCTGGGAATGGGCCGAGGTCGGCTATCAGGAGACCAGGAGCTCCGCGCTGCTGCAGGGCGAGCTGAAGAAGGCGGGGTTCAGAATCGAAGCCGGCGTCGCCGGCATTCCGACCGCCTTCGTCGCGACTGCAGGTTCCGGCGAACCCGTCATCGGCGTCCTCGCCGAGTTCGACGCGCTGCCCGGCATCAACCAGGACGCCGTGCCCGAGCGCAGTCCCATCCCCGGCAAGGGCGCAGGCCATGCCTGCGGCCATCATCTCTTCGGCACCGCTTCCACTTCCGCCGGAATCGCGATCGCGAACTGGCTCAAGACCTCCGGCACGAAAGGCACGATCCGCGTCTACGGCACACCCGCCGAGGAAGGTGGCGCCGCCAAGGTGTACATGGTGCGCGCGGGGCTGTTCGACGACGTGGACGTCGTCATGCACTGGCATGCCGCCGACGTGAATGCCGCCGGCCTCGACCGCGCGATCGCCAACAAGACCGCAAAGTTCCGATTCCATGGCCTCTCCGCGCACGCTTCGGGCGCGCCGCACCGCGGCCGCTCGGCGCTCGACGGCATCGAGGCGATGAACCACATGGTCAACCTGATGCGCGAGCACGTTCCTTCGGATGCCCGCCTGCACTACGTGATCACGCGCGGCGGCTCCGCGCCGAACGTCGTGCCGGACTTTGCCGAATCCTATTACTACGTGCGTCATGACGATCCGGGAATGGTCGAGAGTATCTTCGATCGCGTGGTCAAGGCCGGCGAGGGCGCTGCGCTCGGCACCGGTACGCGCATGGAGTACGAGGTGATCGGCGGCGTCTACAGCCTGCTGCCGAACGAGACGCTGCAGCGCGCCATGCACGCCAGGCTGAAGGAGGTCGGCGGCATCGACTACACTCCCGAGGAGCGCGCCTTCGCCGAGGAGATCTACGCCACCTTCGCCGATCCTTCCGTGCCGCTCGGCTCCGAATCGCAGGTTCAGGCCTTCGAGTTCACGCGCCCCGGCGTCGGCTCGACCGACGTCGCGGACGTGAGCTGGACGGTGCCGACCGTCGGACTGCGCACCGCCACCTGGGTGCCGGGCACGCCCGCGCACAGCTGGCAGGCGACGGCCGCGGGCGGCATGAGCATCGGCTACAAGGGCATGAATGTCGCTTCGCAGACGCTCGCGCTGATGGGCCGGGAACTGTTCACGAATCCCGAGCTGATCTCGCACGCGAAGGCCGAGTTCGACAGCCGCCGCGGCCCGGATTTTGTGTACAAGCCCATGCTGGGCGAGCGCGACCCGCCGCTCGACTACCGGCGCGGCGTACCGGGCGGCGGCGAGGACTGAGCAAACCGCCCGGCGCGGCTGCAGGGCGTTTCATCTGATGCGGCGCACCGCCCACCCCCGGCAGGCATACAGTCGCGCTCGGGCCTGCTTCCACCGGGGGATTCCCATGCGCCGCCTGACCTTGGTCCTTGCCTCACTTCTGGTCGCCCTGCCGCTGCAGGCCGCCGATGTTCCCGCGCACATCACGGCAGCCATCGCCGCGCCGGAGCGCAGCGACAAGGACCGCCAGCGAGATGCACGCGAACGACCGGCCGAGCTGATGACCTGGGCCGGCATCCGCCCGGGCATGAAGGTCGCCGATGTGTTCGGCGGCGGCGGCTACTGGTCGGAACTCATCCATCGCGCAGTCGGGCCCGAAGGCGCGGTCACGCTGGTCAACAACTCACCCTACTGGAACTTCGCGCGCGAGGACCAGAAGGTACGCTTCGCGGACGGGCGCCTCGCCGCGATCATGCGCCGTGTGGTCGAGACCTGCGACCTCAAGCTCGGCGGCGGCGAGTACGACCTGATCCTGATGTTCATGTCCTATCACGACATCCACTGGGTCAACGAGGCTGGCGGCTGGCCGGCGATCGACACCGGCAGCTTCCTGGACCAGGTCCACGCGGCACTGAAGCCAAACGGCGTGCTGCTCATCGTGGACAACGCGGCCGCTACCGGATCAGGCAGCGGCTCGGTGAACACGCTGCACCGGATCGAGGAAGCATTCGCCAGGCGCGATTTCGAGGCGCACGGCTTCACGCTGGAGCGCAGCTGGGACGGGTACCGCAACCCGGGCGATGATTACACGAAGCTCGTATTCGATCCGGCGGTACGCGGCAAGACCGATCGCTTCACGCACCTGTACCGGCGGCGCTGACGGACAGGAATGCTGCC
>JAOUGR010000397.1 GCA_029857655.1 Gammaproteobacteria bacterium
GGCCGCCAGCGCCAACCTGACGCCGGTAACACTCGAACTGGGCGGCAAGTCGCCGGTGATCGTCGCGGACGGATTCGATGTCGCCGAGGCGGCGCGCCGCATCATGTACGGCAAGCTGATCAACGCCGGCCAGACCTGCGTCGCACCGGACTATGTGCTGGTGCCGAAGCCGGATCTCGACCGTTTCCTCGACGCCTGCCGCGCCGCGACGCGCGAGTTTTACCCAACGCTTGCGACCAATCCACAGTACACGTCGATCATCAACGATCGCCAGTTCCGGCGTCTCGCCGCCAGCGTCGAGGATGCGCGTTCCCAGGGCGCAACATTGCATGCGCTGCATCCGGATCCGACCGACGCGGAGCGCCGGCGCATGACGCCCCTGGCAGTGACTGGCGTCCGCGACGAAATGCGGGTGATGCAGGAGGAAATTTTTGGACCCTTGCTGCCGATCGTCACCTACGGCTCGATCGACGATGCGATTGCCTATGTCAATGCAAGGCCGCGGCCACTGGCTCTCTATTACTTCGGCGCGCGTGGTGCAGCGCTCCACAAGGTCCTGACGCAGACAATCTCCGGCGGCGTCACGGTCAACAACACGGCCTTCCACGTGATCCAGGAAGACCTGCCCTTCGGCGGAGTGGGCCCCAGCGGCATGGGTCATTATCACGGCAAGGCGGGCTTCGACACCTTCTCGAAGCAGAAGCCCGTGTTCTACGACGGGCGCCTGAGCGGTTCGCGATTCCTGATGCCGCCCTACGGCCGGTTGTTCCGCGCCATAGTGAGGATCCTCTACCGGTGACGCCGGCCTGGGACCTGCCCTCGCCATTCATCCATCGCGTATCCGCACAGTCTGCGGACATCGATGCCTACGGGCATGTCAACAATTCGGTCTACCTGCGCTGGCTGGACGATACGGCATGGGCCCATTCCTCGGCCCTCGGCGTGACACCGGCGCATTGCGTTACCACCGGGCGCGGCATGGTGGTCTGGCGCAGCCAGTTGCACTACCTCGCGCCGACCTTTGCCCTCGATGCACTCGAGGTTGGCACCTGGCTCGTATTCGAGGATGCGCGGCTGCGCGTGGACCGTCGTTTCCAGATCCGCCGGCCTGCGGATGACAAAACGTTGCTGCGCGGCCTGATTCACTACGTCTGCGTGGATCTCGACAGCGGCAGGCCCAAGCGCATGCCGGCGGAGTTCGTCCAACAGTACCGGCCACTGCCGGAGGTGGCGGCAGCGCTTTCCGCAGAACATCACCGGCGTTTCGCACCGGGTGTCGAACCGCGCGAAATCCAGCCGGCGCGCACCCTCAGGGCTGCAGTGATAGCGCGTGGTGGCGCAGATGTTCCTCGATGAAGCTCGAGATGAAGTAGTAACCGTGATCGTAGCCGGCATGGCGTCGCAGCGTCAGCGGATAACCGCTCTCGGCACAGGCACGCTCCAGCTGCCCGGGCAACAACTGCTCCTCCAGGAAAGGATCCGCCAGCCCCTGGTCCACCAGCAGCGGCGGCCGGCCGGAGACCGACTTGAGCCCGCGAATCAGTTCGCTCGCATCGTGGGCACGCCAGTCGTCCCGCCGCGGACCGAGATAGCCCGTGAAGGCCTTCCGCCCCCAGGGACATTGCATGGGTGCTGCAATCGGCGCGAAGGCGGAAACAGAACGGTATTGATCGGGGTTCCTGAGTGCGATCGTAAGCGCCCCGTGGCCGCCCATCGAATGCCCGAAGATGCCCTGGCGACGCGGGTCGACCGGGAAGTTCGCGGCGACCAGCGCGGGTAGTTCCCGCGTGACATAGGAATACATCCGGTAATGGCGCGACCAGGGCTCCATCGTGGCGTCGACGTAGAAGCCCGCGCCGATTCCGAAGTCCCAGTTCTCGCTGTCGCCGGCAAGCGGCACGCCGCGGGGGCTTGTGTCGGGCGCAATGATCGCAAGGCCAAGCTCTGCCGCCATGCGCTGCGCACCCGCCTTGATCATGAAGGTCTCTTCGGTACAGGTGAGACCGGCAAGATAATAAAGCACGGGCACCCGGCCATTCGCAGCCTGCGGCGGCAAGAACACGGCAAAGCGCATCGCGCAGGCAGTCTCGGCGGCGTCGTGTCGATGAAAGCTGACGACGCCGCCGAAGGCGCCGTGCCGGCTGATCGTATTGCGCTCGCCGAATGCTGCGGCCGAATCCGTCACCCGCTAGGCCTTCAGCACGCCCCTGGCCTTCGCGGTATGGGTGGCGATCGCGTCCATCAGTGCCGGGGACAGGCTATCGTAGGGCTTCAGCTTCAGTGCCCTGAGCCGCGCGCGCACGCTGGCCATCTCCGCGGGGCTCGCGCTGCCGGTCTCGATGATCGAGGACACGAAGGCCGCGAATGCCGGCGCCGCCCAGCCCTTGTCCTTCGACAGCTCGACGTGCACGAAGTCCAGGCCGTAGAACGGGTGACTCTTGTTCTCGATGCGGCCGAACATGTGCACACCGCAGCCGGTGCAGCCGTAGCGCTGGATCGTT
>JAOUGR010000396.1 GCA_029857655.1 Gammaproteobacteria bacterium
TTGCTGTCCGCGTAGGCGTGCGGATTCTGGACCGAGTAACGCACACCGGCCTGGGCCGCGAGGTGCACGACGCGCTGGATCCTGCCGCGGGCAAACAAGGCTTCCATTCCGGCGCGATCGGCCAGGTCGATTCTTTCGAAGCTGAACCGCGCCTGCTTCCTGAGGATAGCCAGGCGCGCCTCCTTCAGTGTCGGGTCGTAATATGGATTGAGGTTGTCGAGACCGATCACCTCGCCGCCGCGCTCCAGTAGCAGCGACGCGACGTGAAAACCGATGAACCCCGCCGCACCGGTGACTAGCACCCGCATTACAGCCGTCCGTCCGTTTCGTGCCGCCCGAACACGTACTTGATATCGTAGAGGACGTGATTGCGTCGCGCCAAACGCCGCAAGGCAGCGGGCTTCATGGCGCGGAACTGCCGGTGCCCGACGGCGACGACGATTGCGTCGTAACGGCCCTTCACCAGTTCGCGCAATGGCCGAATGCCGTATTCGGCGCGGGCCTCGCGTGGGTTCACCCAGGGATCCCAGACGTCAACAGTCGCCCCGTATTTTTCAAGTTCGCGTATCAGGTCCACGACCTTTGAGTTGCGCAGGTCTGGGCAGTCTTCCTTGAACGCAAGCCCCATGACGAGCACGCGCGAATTCTTCACATGAATTCGCTTCCCGGTCATCAGGCGCACGACTTCCCCGGCAACGTAAAGTCCCATGTTGTCGTTGATGCGCCGGCCGGCCAGGATCATCTCCGGGTTGTAACCGATCTCCTGCGCCTTGTGCGTCAGGTAATAGGGATCGACGCCGATGCAGTGCCCGCCCACCAGACCAGGGCTGAATGGCAGAAAGTTCCATTTGCTGCCTGCCGCCTGCAACACCTCCTGGGTATCAAGGCCCAGCCGGTTGAAGATCACCGCGAGTTCGTTAATTAGCGCGATGTTGACGTCGCGTTGGGTATTCTCGATGACCTTGGCCGCTTCAGCCACGCGAATGCTGGAAGCCCGGTGCGTCCCGGCCGTGATGATCGACGCGTAGATCTTGTCCACGAAGTCGGCGGCCGCCGGCGTCGAGCCCGATGTGACTTTCCTGATCGTCGTAAGCCGATGCTTCCTGTCGCCAGGATTGATTCGCTCCGGGCTGTAGCCCGCAAAGAAGTCCACATTGAACTTCAGACCTGATTGCCGTTCGAGTATCGGAACACATATTTCCTCTGTGCACCCGGGATACACCGTTGACTCGTAGACAACCGTGTCGCCGCGCTTGAGCACATTGCCGACAATCTTGCTCGCGTTCTCCAGTGGCCCGAGATCCGGTCGCTTGTAGGCGTCGATCGGAGTCGGGACCGTAACGACGTAGACACGGCAACGCCGCAAATCCTTGCTATCGCAGGTGAATCGGAGCTGCTGCGCCGACTTCAGTTCCGCCCGGTCCACTTCGAGTGTCCTGTCCAACCCACGCGAGAGTTCCTTGATTCGCTCAGCCTTGATGTCGAATCCGATGGTCTCGTAGCGCTTGCCGAATTCGACCGCCAGCGGCAGCCCCACATAGCCGAGACCGATGACGCCGATACGACAGCGGCGCAGGTTGAAGGAACGGGTTCTTTTACGAGCCATACAGATTCCTCAGAGCAGATACAGCACGCCGAATACGGCGGCGCCGGTCATCGTAATCAGGTAGGGCAACGCCATCCAGACCATCCGGAAATAGGACAGCCGGATCAGCGGTGCGAGCGCCGATGTCAGCAGGAACAGAAAGGCCGCCTGGCCGTTCGGCGTGGCAATACTCGGGATGTTGGTGCCGGTGTTGATGGCGACCGCCAGTGCATCGAATTGCTCCTGGCTGATGGAGCCGGCCAGCAGCGCATCCTTGACCTGGCTGATGTAGATCGTTGCCACGAACACATTGTCGCTGATCGTCGACAGGAAGCCGGAGGCGCCGAACATGGCAATTGCCTGGTGCCTGCCATCGAGCGCCAGCACCCAGTGCAGGAACGGCCGGAACAGGTGCTGCTCATGGATCATTCCGACGATGACGAAAAACACGACCAGCAGCGCGGTGAATGGCAGCGCTGCTTCAAATGCCTTCCCCAGCCGGCTCTCTTCGACCACGCCGGTGAATGCGGTGGCCAGCACGATGATCATCAGGCCGATGACGCCGACTTCGGCGACGTGCAGTGCGAGCGCACCGATCAGGATGGCCGCAACCACCGCCTGCACGATGATGACCTGGCGATGAGTCGCGTTCATCTCCGACGATTCCTGCGCCTCGAATTCCTCCAGTACAACGCGCACCGCGGCTGGCATCCGCTCGCCGTAGCCGAACAGCCGTAACTTCTCGACCAGGATGCAGGTCAGGAACCCGGCGATGACGGTCGGGATCGTGACCGGCGCCATTTCGACCGCGAACCGGATGAAGTCCCAGCCCGCTTCCTTCGCAATCAGCAGGTTCTGCGGCTCGCCGACCAGCGTGCAGACGCCGCCGATCGTCGTGCCGATCGCGCCACGCATC
>JAOUGR010000398.1 GCA_029857655.1 Gammaproteobacteria bacterium
AATGCGCTGGATCGCATCGGCTTGCTGCCCGGGCAGCCCAACAACGTGGGCAGCGGAACGGATGCGTGCGGCTGGGAGCCCGGCACCGGCCTGCTGGCCACCGAGGAAGCAGCCGGCGTGCTGGTCGCGCCGATGCCCGGCGTGTTCGGGAGTGCGGCCGCCCGCATCGACGGCTTCAGCTTCACCACGGCCGACTACTCGGCCGGCGTGCTGGTCAACGGCTACGTGCGCAACCTGGAAATCAGCAACAACATCGTCTCCAACAACCTGGGCCAGGCGGCCGCCGGCATCCGCGTCGGTCACGCCTCGCTGTTCGACGGCAACGGCGAGCTCGTCGACGCCCAGAACGTCGGGGTGCTCATTCACCACAACCACGTGCACCAGAACGGATCCACGTTCGAGCAAGGCGGCGGCATCGGCCTGTACAACGGCAGCAACGGCTACCGCGTGCAGAGCAACTACGTCTGCGGCAACTTCGCGCAGGCCGACGGCGGCGGCATCGCCCACTACGGCCGCAGCCCGGGTGGCCTGATCCAGAACAACCGGATCCTGTTCAACCAGTCCTTCGACCAGACGGCGCAGGGCCGTGGCGGGTCGGCGGGCGGCATCCTGGTCGCGGGCCACGAGCCCGCCGTGGGTGCCGCGGTGACCGTCAGTGGCGGCACCGGCTCGATGAAGATCGTCGGCAACCACATCGAGGGCAACCAGGCCGGAGCGGGCGACGGCGGCGGCATCCTGCTGCGGTCCGTCAACGGCCGGGACCTGCTGGCCTCGAGTAACCCGACCAACTGGTACCGGGTCGACGTGGTCGACAATATGATCGTCAACAACGTTGCCGGTCTCGCTGGTGGCGGCATCCTGCTGCAGGACGCGGTACGCGCCAACGTCGTCAACAACACGATTGCCAACAACGACAGCGCGGCGACCGCGGCGGCCGCACTCGATCCGGCCAACCCAGATGTGTCAAATCCGCAGCCTGCGGGCCTCGTGTCGCGGACGCACAGCCTGGCGCTGCAGGCGCTCACCGGGCCGGTGCGCGCGAACATCGGGGATTTCTCGAACCCGCTCGTTCGCAACAACCTGATCCTCAGCAACCGCTCGCACCGCTGGAATACGCCGGCGATGGAGTTCTTCGGCTTCAACGATGTGGGGCTGATCGGCATGGCCGGCCGGCTCGACCTCGAGTACAACGTGCTTTCGAGCGAAAGCCCGGATCCGACCGCTGGGGGCCCGTACGGCCCGAGCAACCCGCGAATATCCGCGGCGACTAGCGAGGACGCATTGGTCCTCGCGCCGTACTTCAACCGCGGGTCGGTGGGTCCGACGGGTGACTATGCGCAGTCGCTGCTGGCGGCCTCCGCGACGGATGAGGGCGGCAACTTCCTGAGCCTGGTGCACTACCCGCTCACGCCGACCGGCAACTACCACCTTGAATCGGGGCTCACGGGCGGATCGTGCGCGTCGCGCGCGATCGACTGCGGCACGAACTCCGTTTTGAGCGGCGTGCCGGCCGCACACGCGGACTATGACGGGGAGCTGAGGCCGGTCGACGGCATCGCCGACAGCACCTATGTGATGGTCGCCGACATCGGCGCGGACGAGGTACAGGTCCCCGTCGCCATCGCCGTCGACCCGATGCCGCCCCAGATCCTGTCCACGGCGCCGACCAATGCGACCGTGGGCCGGCGGTACGAGTACCAGGTCGTGGCCGCGGATCCGAATGCGACGCCATTCACCTACGGTGTCACATGTGACAGCACTCCGAGCAGCCGCTGCGGCTCGGGAGCGGGCGCGCCGCAGATCGACGCCAACGGGCGGCTGACCTGGACACCGCTGCAGAGCGGCCCGGTCACGATGACCGTCAACGCCTGCAGTCCGGCTGTGATGCCGTGCACCGATGCCGTTCTGGCCGGTGATCGCGCCTCGCAGGCCTTTGACGTCAACGTCAGCAATGCGGGCGCGGCGCCCACCGCGGTGGCGGACAGCTACGCGGTCAACACGCAGGGCACGTTCTCCGTCGCGGCTCCGGGCGTGCTGGGCAACGACTCGCCGGACGACGGGTCGCTCACTGCAGAACTCGCCAGCAACCTGACCGAAGGCGGCTCCGTGAGCCTCTCGCCCAACGGCGCGTTCAGCTACGTCCCGCTGCCGGGCTACGTCGGGTTGCCGCAGTTCACGTACTTCGCCTCGGCGGCGGGCGGGGACGGGGCGCCGGTCAGCGCGACCGTCGCCGTGACGCTCGATCGTGAGCTGGTCGCAACCAGCATGGAGTACTTTGCGGCCTCCGGCGGAGGCGGCGAGTGGCGCCTGGCCGGTCGGGGCAGGATCAATGGACGGACCCTGACGTTCACGCGTGATCGCGGCGGCGTCCTGATCGGCACCGCGACCAATGCAGTCGCCGGCAACAGCTGGTCCTTCTCGACGACGACGGGGCCTGACTGGCGGGCGGGCGACACCGTGACCGTGGTGGCCACGGACGCCAGCGCGGACCCGTTCACG
>JAOUGR010000399.1 GCA_029857655.1 Gammaproteobacteria bacterium
CATCCTGGTGGCCATCGACGGGCGGCCGGTTGCGGATTTCGACACGCTGGATGTGCTGCTTGACGGCCACGTTGGCAGCGAACTCGAACTCGCGATCGTGCGTGGCGGGGAATCGCGCCAGTTCCGGCTGCCAGTGCAGGACCTGCACGAGATAACGCCCGCCGAATATCTGGAGATCGGCGACGGCGTCCTGCACACCTTGTCCTGGCAGATGGCGCGGCACATGAATGTCCCGGTTGCGGGGGTCTATGTGGCGAACCCGGGCTACATGTTCGGCTCCGCAGGCATTCCGCGCGGCGCCGTGCTGACCGAACTCGACGGCCATCCCTTGAATAGTCTGGCGGATGCGCTGGCGGTGTTCAGCACGCTGGGCGAAGGGCAGCGCGTGACGGTTCGCCACTTCACGATGGAAGAGACCCGGACTTCGCAGCTCAAGTCGCTGCGCATCGACCGCGACTGGTTCCCGGCCCGACATTGCGTACGCGACGACGATATCGGGCTGTGGCCCTGCGAAGTCATAGCCGCAGGCCCGGACGCACAGCCACCGCAGCCCGGCAGCACGCAGTTCGCGCGCACCGGCGACAAGCTCGTCGACGCGCTCGCGCCGTCGCTGGCCCTGGTGGAGTTCAGCATGCCGTATTCCGTGTCGGGCGTGACCGAGCGCAACTACCACGGCACCGGAGTCGTCATCGACGCCGAGCGTGGCCTGGTGGCCATCGATCGCAACACGGTGCCGGTTGCGATCGGCGACGTACGCCTGACATTTGCAGGCACGATCGAGGTCGACGGGCAGGTCGAGTACGTGCACCCGCTGCACAATCTCGCGCTCGTCCGCTACGACCCGAAGCAGCTGGGCGATACGCCGGTGCGCGCGGTGCGCTTTGCCCGGCGCCTGCCGGCCACCGGCGAGAACGTCAATGTCGTCGGGCTGCGCGCGGACAACCGCGCGGTCTCCCAGCAGGCAACGGTCGCCTCGATCGGGCCGGTCGTATTCCCGTTGTCGCGCACGCTGCAATTCCGGGACGCCAACCTGGAGGTGATCAGTCTTGTCAATGGACCCGCGGATTTCGACGGCCTTATCACCGACCGCCGCGGCGATGTCATGGCGTTGTGGTCGAGCTTCGCCTACGAGAACGGCCGCGACCTCGTGCAGCAGAACATGGGCATCCCGGCCGGTATGGTGCAGGACATGCTGGCGCACGCGCGCGACGGCCGGCCGCTCTATTCGGCGGAAGCAGAGTTCGGCCTGCTGTCACTCGCGGAAGCGCGCCGGCTCGGGCTCAGCGAGCAGTGGATAGAGCGCCTGACGGCGCACGATCCCGAGCGGCGCCAGGCACTGACGATCGAGCGGCTGGTCGCGGGCTCGCCCGCTGCAGAGAACCTGGCTGCGGGCGACCTGCTGCTGGCCGTCGATGGCCAGGTCGTCAACAGCTTCGGCGACGTGAGTGCAGCCGTGCATGCCCCGCACGTCGAGCTGACCTTGTGGCGCTCCGGTGTCGAACGCGTCGTGCCGCTCGACACCGTGTCGCTGTCCGGGCATGACATTGACCGGGTACTGGTATGGGCAGGAGCGACATTGCAGGAGCCGCATCGGGCGATGGCTGCGCAGCGCGGTATCCGTCCGGACGGAGTCTTCATCGCGTTCTTCATGTACGGTTCCCCGGCGTCGCGCTACAAATTGTGGGCCGGCCGCCGCATTACCGAAGTCGACGGCATCCCGGTGCCCGATCTCGATGCATTCATCCGTGCGGTCTCGGGCCGTCCGGACCATTCATCATTGCGCCTGAAGACCGTCAGCTGGAATGACGCCGTGGAAGTCATCACACTGCGCCTGGACCGGCATTACTGGCCGACCTACGAGCTGCGCCGCGATGCGGCGGGCTGGCAGCGCGTTCCGCTGGAGTGAGGGCGGCGCGTGCGGGCGGCGCCTATCATCGGATCATGTTGCCCGACCCCACCCGGATCGAGGAAGCCGCTGCGCTGCTGAATGCCGGCGAGCTCGTGGCATTCCCGACGGAAACCGTCTATGGGCTCGGCGCTGATGCACGGAATCCCGCCGCGGTCGCCAGGATATTCGCGGCCAAGGGCCGCCCGGCCAGCCACCCGCTGATCGTCCACGTCAGCGGTCTCGCGGCTGCGCGGGAATGGATTACTGATCTGCCCGATGCAGCGCGGCGTCTGGCCGAGGCATTCTGGCCGGGGCCGCTGACAATCGTGCTGCCGAAGGCCGGCGACGTCCCGGCGGGCATTACCGGCGGCCAGTCGACGGTCGCATTGCGCGCACCGGCCCATCCCGTCGCACGCGCGCTGCTTGCGGCATTCGGCGGCGGCATCGCAGCACCATCGGCGAATCGTTATGGTCGCATCAGCCCGACCCGTGCTGCCGACGTGCGCGAGGAACTCGGCGACAGCGTCGCGATGGTGCTGGACGGCGGCGACTGCGAGGTGGGGCTTGAATCGACCATCGTCGCCTGCCTCGACGGTCGCGTGATA
>JAOUGR010000400.1 GCA_029857655.1 Gammaproteobacteria bacterium
GCCGCTTTATCGCGAGGTCGTCGAGGTACAGGAGCGGCTTTCCGCCGAGGGCGAGGTGCTGTTGCCACTCGATGAGTTACGACTTGCGGCCGACCTCAGACGATTGCGCGAGGCAGGCATCGGCAGCGTCGCAATCGTGCTGATACATGGCTACCGGTATCCGGATCACGAGCTGCGCGCTGCCGCGATCGCACGGTCGGTCGGTTTCGATGACGTCGTCACTTCGCACGAATCCTCGCCGATGATCCGTCTCGTCAGCCGCGGCGATACCGCGGTTGTCGATGCCTACCTCACTCCGCTGCTCGCTCGCTATGCCCGCCAGTTTCGCGACGGGCTTGGCGCGCGATTCCACAAGACGCCACTGCAGTTCATGCAGAGCAATGGTGGTCTTGTCGCGCCCGGAGCGTTTCGCGCGTCGAATGCCGTGCTCTCCGGTCCCGCCGGCGGAATGGTGGGGACAGCGCGCGCCGGCGTGGCGCTTGCGCGATCGCGGCTCATTGCCTTCGACATGGGCGGAACCTCGACCGACGTGGCGCTCTACGACAATGGCTGTTCGCAACGTTACGAAACCACGATCGCCGGTGTGCGCCTGCAGACGCCGATGATGAATATTCACACCGTCGCGGCCGGTGGTGGCTCGGTGCTGCACTTTGAGGGAGGCCGCCTGCGCGTGGGTCCGCAATCCGCGGGAGCGAACCCCGGGCCCGCCTGTTATCGGCAGGGTGGTCCGCTGACGGTGACCGACCTGCAGGTACTGCTCGGGCGGATCCGCCCGGAATTCTTTCCGGCGGTGTTCGGGCCTCGCCACGATCTGCCGCTTGATGACGGGATGGTAAGGCGGCATTTCAGGGAACTCGCCGCACGCGTGGCGGCGGATACCGGCGCGCCTGATGAGGCCGAACGCCTGGCGGCAGGATTCCTCGACGTGGCGATCGAGACCATGGCGCGGGCGATCCGCCATGTTTCCGTGCGCCAGGGACACGATCCGGCCGATTTCGCATTGTTCTGCTATGGCGGCGCCGCTCCCCAGCATGCCTGCCGGGTCGCGGAAGCTCTCGGCATCGGCGAGATATTGATTCACCCCCTGGCCGGCGTGCTATCGGCCTGGGGCATCGGGCTTGCCGACCGCAGCCTGCAACGAAGGCAGAGTATCGAACAACCGCTCACCTCGGTTTCGCGCGAATCGCTCGCGGGTGAACTCGATGCGATGTGCCTGGCGCTGCGCGATTCCCTGATTGCACAAGGTGCCAATGCTCGCGCGCTCGCGCTGTCTCAGATGGTCGAGTTGCGCGCACCGGGTACCGAGACGGCCATCGGTGTTGCGCTCGATGAAGCACCGCGAATGCTGGACTCGTTCAGCGCCGCGTTCCGCCAGCGCTTCGGATTTCTTCCGGATCTCGACGGCGTCATCGTCGCGACGCTGCGCGCCCAGGTCACCGCCCCGGGCGAGGCCGCGGCCGGTGAAATGCCGCGCGTCAATGCGACAAGATCGCCTGCGCAGGATGGCCGCGTCCGCGCCTGGTTCGACGGCTGGCATGAAGTACCTGCGCTTGATCGTGCAGGTCTTTCGACCGGGGATGCGATCGCCGGGCCAGCGCTTATCGTCGAGCCGAATTCCACGACGGTTGTCGAGCCTGGTTGGGTCCTGTCCCTTCTCGAGGGTGGGGAACTGAAGCTCGTGCGGGATGGCGCCTCAGCCCACGATCGCAGCGCCGTTCGCCACCCCGATCCCGCGCTGCTCGAGATCTACAACCACCGATTCATGCAGGTCGCGGAACAAATGGGCGCCGTCCTGCAGGCAACAGCCGTGTCCGTCAATATCCGCGAACGGCTGGATTTTTCCTGCGCGCTGTTCGACTCCGCGGGCGCATTGATTGCGAATGCTCCTCACATGCCCGTGCACCTAGGCTCGATGGGTGCGAGCGTGCGCGCGGTCATCGAGCGCAATTCCGGCCAGCTGCGCCCCGAGCGCGCGTGGATGCTGAACGCTCCCTACGCGGGGGGCACGCACCTGCCGGACATCACCGTCGTCAGCCCGGTTTTCACCGCAGGCGACACCCGGCCGGCGTACTTCGTCGCATCGCGCGCGCACCATGCGGACATCGGCGGCATCACGCCCGGCTCCATGCCGCCGGCCAGCCGGCATATCGACGAGGAAGGCGTGCTGATCGACAATTTCCTGCTGGTGGACGGCGGTCGCCTGCGGGAGCGTGAACTGCGCGGCGTGCTCGCATCCGGCAGCTGGCCGGCGCGCAATCCGGACCAGAATGTCGCCGATCTGAAGGCGCAGCTCGCGGCGAACTCACGCGGCGTGTCGGAACTGGGGCGCCTCATCGGGCTGTTCGGCCGCGGGCAAGTCGACGCCTACATGGGTCACGTGCAGGACAATGCAGACGCCTGCGTACAGGAAGTCATCGGGCGTCTCTCCGATGGGCATCGACGCTATGAACTCGACGACGGCAGTGCGATCGAAGTCGCGGTCCGGATTG
>JAOUGR010000401.1 GCA_029857655.1 Gammaproteobacteria bacterium
CTTAGTCTTCGTTCCTGCTCTTGATCGCTACCAAATGAGGGGGGGTCGTCATGGGCCGCATACTGGCTGTTCTGTACGGCGTCGTCTGCTACCTGCTCTTCCTGGGGACGTTTCTCTACGCGATCGGTTTCGTCGGCAATTTCGCCGTGCCGAAATCCATCGACTCCGGCGTGCCGGGCCCGCTCGGTCAGGCGATGCTCGTCAACGCGCTGCTGCTCGGCATCTTCGCCGTCCAGCACACCGTGATGGCGCGGCCCGGTTTCAAGGACGCGTGGACCCGGATCGTCCCGAAGCCCATCGAGCGCAGTACCTACGTGCTGCTGTCGAATGCCGCGCTGATCCTGCTGTACTGGCAGTGGCGCCCGATGACGGATCTGGTGTGGGACGTCGACAACGAGCTCGCCCGCAACCTGATCTGGGGCCTGTTCGCGCTCGGCTGGGTGATCGTGCTGGTCAGCACTTTCCTGATCAACCACTTCGACCTTTTCGGCCTGCGCCAGGTGTACCTGTACCTGCGCCAGCAGCCCTACACGCACTCGGGTTTCCGCACGCCGCTGTTCTACAAGGTCGTGCGACACCCGATCATGCTCGGCTTCATCATGGCGTTCTGGGCTGCGCCGACGATGACTGCGGGTCGTCTGCTCTTTGCGCTGGCGACGACGGGTTATATCCTGATCGCGCTGCAGTTCGAGGAGCGCGACATGATCCGCTTCCACGGCCAGGCGTACGTGGAGTACCGGGAGCGCGTGCGCATGATCGTGCCGATTCCGAAAAAGCGTTAGCTGCCGGCCTTGCGGATCAGAGAGAGGGCCTATGGACTTCAAAGTGCTGTCCACAGTGTTCATTGCGGTCTTCCTCGCTGAACTCGGCGACAAGACGCAACTCGCAACCATGCTGTTTGCCGCCGACCAGGCGGTCAGCAAGATGACGGTGTTCGTTGCGGCTTCCGCTGCGCTGATCGTCGCGACTGGCATCGGCGTGCTCGCGGGCGAGACCGTCTCCGAATACGTGAGCCCGAGGCTCCTCCACTACATCGCGGGCGCCGGCTTCATCGGCATCGGCATCTGGACCCTGGTGCGGGCATGATTAGCGGCAACCGGTTCCGTGCGGCCGTACTGGCGGCCGGCCTGCTCGCGGGCGGTGCGGCGAGCGGTCATGAACTGGAACACGCCGGCCATGCGCTCGGCCAGGTGGACTTCCCGGTCAGCTGCTCGAAAGACGCACAGGCGGAGTTCAATCGCGCGCTCGCGCTCCTGCATCACATGACCTACCCGCAGGCGCGGGAGGCCTTCGAGCGGGTCGCCGCCATGGATCCCCGCTGTGCGATGGCGCACTGGGGCATCGCCACGACATTGTTCCAGCCGCTGTGGCCGACGCGGCCGCGGCCGGTCGAATTGCAGCGCGGCTGGGACGAGGTACAGCGCGCCCATGCGCTGGCAGCCCCGACGGAACGCGAAAGGCTGTTCATCGCGGCGGCTGAGGCGTTCTTCCTCGAGCCTGCGTCGACGGATTACTGGCTGCGCATCCGGCGCTGGGCCGAGGCCCTGGAGAAGCTGCACACGGCCCTTCCGGGTGATCCCGAGGCCGCCGCCTTCTACGCACTCTCGCTGCTCGCGACCACGCCCGCCAACGCCATGTCGCGCGACCACGCCGACCGCGCTGCGGAAATCCTGATCCGCGTGTATGCGCAGAACCCGGACCACCCGGGCGCGATGCATTATCTCGTCCATTCGAACGACGTGCCGGGACGCGAACGCGAGCTGCTCGAGATCACGCGCAAGTACGAGGCGGCCGCACCGAACAACCCGCATGCGCTGCACATGCCGACGCACATCTATACGCGCCTCGGCGACTGGGACGGCGTGATCCGCGGCAACCTGAGGGCGGCGGACGCGGCGCTCGAGTATCCCGCCGGCGATCACGGCGAGTTCGTCTGGGACGAGTTCCCGCACGCGATCGAGTACCTCGTGTACGCCTATCTGCAGCAGGGCGACTTCGCGAATGCCGCCCTGCAGCTCGAGCGACTGCGCAGCACGGAGCGCCTGGAGCCGACGTTCAAGACTGCTTTCCACCTGGCTTCCACGCAGGCCCGCTACGCGCTGGAACGGCGCGACTGGCGCGCGGCTGCCGCCATCGTCCCGCGCGAACCCGCCTCCCTGGCCTGGGACCGCTATCCGTGGGCCGAGGCGATCTCGCAGTTCGCCCGCGGGCTCGGCGCCGTCCATCTCGGCAAGCTGGATGAGGCGCAGGCGGCCAGTACGCGACTCGAGGAACTGGAAACGGCGGCGCGAAAGTCGGGCGAGGAATTATTTCGTCGAAGCATTGGCGTACTGCGGCTCGAACTGGCTGCCTGGAACGCGCACGTGGAGGGCCGCGACGAAGCCAGCCTGGCCTTGATGCAGGAAGCCGTCGAGCTCGAAGTCACGACGCCAAAACATGCCGTGACGCCAGGACCGACCCTTCCTGCGCTGGAACAGCTGGGCGAC
>JAOUGR010000402.1 GCA_029857655.1 Gammaproteobacteria bacterium
ATCAGCGCGATCGCGTCGAAGTTCCAGGGATTCTTGTCGGTGACGACGGCGGCATCAGCCCGCTTGGGCATCTCCTGCCGGAAGAAATTGCGCCATGCATGCCACGCGCTCTCGGGAATCCCTGAGCATGACCCGAGGCGCGCGCGTGACAGGAAGTCCTGCATGATCCAGCGCGTCGCCATCTGCTCCCCGCACGCCAGAACCCTGGAATGCGCGCCGATTACGCTTTCGATGAGCGTCGTCCCGGAGCGCGGCATGCCCACGATGAACACCGGCCGCGGCATGGATCCGTCCGCGACAGGCGCCGCAACGGAATCGAAGGTTGCCATCAACTCGTCTGTCAGTTTCCCGCGCGCCGCAGGCACGTAATGGATTCCTTCCGACTGCGCATACGCGCGCGCCAGCCGGTTGGCGTGTTCATAGGCCGCAAACGCCCGATCGGCGTCCGACTGTGCCTCCACGCAGTCAGCCAGCGCGAACGCCGCTGTCACGCGGTCCTGCGCGCGCAGATTGCCATCGTCGACCAGTCGCTGCAGCATGCATAAATCGTCTTGCGGCAACCGCCCGCCGGAAAGCTGCACCAACGCCTTGTAGGCCGATACATCGTGGCGATTCACGTCGAGTGCGCGCCGGCAATACGTTTCCGCTTCTTCGTACCTGCCGGAGAACATCAGCAGCACGGATTTTGCCGACAGCATGTGACTGCTGGTGGGGCTCATCGCTTCCGCTTCGTCGAGTGCGGCCGTCGCGCTGTCGAACTCGAGCGCGCCCAGGCACAGCCGCCCGTATGCAGCAAGGCTCTCCGCGGTGCGTCCGCCAAGCGCCAGCGCGGTCCGGAAACTGTCCATTGCCTGGCGCAGCCAGCCTGTTTCCCACTGCGCCTTCGCGAGTGCGCGCCAGGCACGGTGTTCTTTCGGCTGTGCCGCAATCCAGTTGCGCGCCGCCTTCTCCAGTGCGCTCCAGTCCGAACGCGACTCATGCAGTTCGGCATACAGCCTGAGGATCGCAGGATGGTCCGGCGCCAGGCGTGCGGCCTCGCCAAGGACCCGCTCAGCCTGGTCGACGCGGGCGTCGTCGAAGCAGGCGCGCGCCCATTTGAAGAGCAGCGACGGATCGTTCCGCTTCAGTCCCGCAGCACGTCCAAAGTGCTCGGACGCGTCGCGGAATTCCTGCATGCGGGCCTTGAGGTCACCGAGCCTTTCCCAGGCCCACCATTTCTGCGGTTCGTCCACGACGACGCGTTCGACCAGCCGCAGGGCTTCGTCCGAACGGCCCTGGTGCGTCAGCCATTGCGCTAGATTTAACCGCAGCGCTGCATGCGTCGGGTCGATCTCGACGGCCCTTCGCAGCGGCGCTTCGGCTTCATCAGCGCGGCCGAGCTGGAGCAGCATCAAGCCGTAAACGCTGTTCGCTTCCGCGCTCCCGGGCTCGTGCTCGAGCGCCAGGCGGTAGTGATCGAGCGCTTCGACGTCGCGGCCCGCCTTGCGCGCCGCATGTCCCTGCATCATGGAATCGCGGGAATCCGCTTCACTCATGGCTGATCGGTCAACCGGACTCCGCCAGTGCGCGGCCGGTCACCAGGTCGACGTGCGCCAACCGGAGCGCCGCCGCCAGCGGTTGCAATTGCGCGACGTAGGCCTGCGCGCGGGTCGCGGGCTTTCCGGGAGCGCGCCGCACCTGCATCGAGCTGATTGTGCTGACGGCACGCTTGCTCTTCCAGAACTGGCCGCAGGTATCCTCCCAATCGAGCCCGCACGCCGCGAGCAACGCAGGTGCGGCAACATTGAATTGCCGCACAAAGTCCTCGTACTGGATCGTCACGAAACGGTCTGCCGCCACCCGCTCCCAGTGGGCCATTACGCGCGCGTACTCGCCGTAGAAATGACCGATGTCTTCAAGCCGGTTCGCGAAGCGGATCAGTTTTGAGAACTCGTGGCGAAAGATCGAGAATCCGGTTTCAACCGGATTCCGCCGGATGTGCACGATCCTCGCGTCCGGAAACAGGCCGAGGATCAGGCCGAGCGCGTCGAAGTTCCAGGGGTTCTTGTCGGTCATTGCCGCGATGCCGGCAGGCACCCGGGCCTCCTGCAGGTAAAACGCGCGCCACTGCGCCCACTGACTTTCGGATATGTCGGCCACCCGCCCGCTGCGCGCAAAAGCCAGGAATTCCGGCAGGATCTGGCGGATGCCCGCCTTTTCGCCGCCGGCAGCGACCCTTGAGTGCGCGCCCAACACGCTTTCGACAAGCGTCGTGCCGGACCTCGGCATGCCGAGGATGAAAATGGGCCGAGGCTCGCTGTGTTTCGTGGCCGTCGCCGGCACCGCAGGGAAGATCGAGATCAGTTCTTCCGTCTGCCGTGTCGTGGCCGCAGGATCGTAGAGCAGGCCTTCCGCCCGCGCGCGATCGACTGCCATGCGGTTGGCTCGTTCGTAGCAGGCAAAGGCTTCATCAATGCGGTCCGCAGCATCGAGGCAATCGGCCA
>JAOUGR010000403.1 GCA_029857655.1 Gammaproteobacteria bacterium
GCCTGCGGCGTGCGCCGCTCGCTTTTCGTCCATCGTCGTTCTCCCGCCTCTGCTTGCCTCGCGCAGGATGTCGAGTATGGTGGCTGAGTCTGCAGTCAGGTGACCGGATTGCGGCATTGGCTTGCTCTTGTGCGCCATGAGCGGCGGGTGACCATGAAGAAGATCCTCCTGCTGGCCGCAATCCTTGCCGCCGCCTGGTACTGGCAGGGCGCGGGCCACCCGGGCGCGGGCCCGGCCGGGCAGCCCGGCCGGCAGCAGTCGCCAACCCGCCACGATGCGATCGCGGCCGCTTTCGAAAACCGGCAGAGCGGGATCCAGGTCACCGGCGCAGGCGTCGTGGTCAGGATCCTCGCCGACGACGACGACGGCGGCCGGCACCAGCGCTTCCTGCTCGAGCTGGATTCGGGACAGACGCTGCTGATTGCCCACAATATCGATCTCGCGCCCCGGATCGGAGCGCTGCGGGAGGGCGATGCCGTGTCGTTCCATGGCGTCTATGAATGGAACGATCGCGGTGGCGTCATCCACTGGACGCATCACGATCCCCAGGGCCAGCACACGCCCGGCTGGTTGCGACACAATGGCCGCACCTACGAATAGCGCCGTCACCCGCGCCAGGAACGACCTTGCCCGCCTACGTCACCATTGATTCCTTCACCAATCCGCTCGACGCCCACATCGCCAGGGGCCTGCTCGAGAGCGAGGGCGTGCCGGCGATCCTGCATTCCGAGCACCATGTGTGGTCGAGCTGGCCCTATTCATTCGCGCTGGGCGGCGTCGGGCTGCAGGTTCCCGCGGCATTCGCGGACCGGGCGCGGGACCTGCTGGCGCGGCAGCGCAGCGGCGAGTTCGAGCGGGCGCTCCTGGAACAACAGGATGTTGCGACAGAGCGCTGCGGCTGCTGCGGCTCGACCGACCTGCGCTTCATCCGTTCGCCGTGGCTGGTGCTGCTGATGGTCGCGACGCTGGGCCTGAGCGGTGTAATCTTCCCGCCGGGCATCAGGGGCAGGAAGTGCAATGCCTGCCGCGCAGTCCAGTTGAACGCGTAAGCAGGCGCGGCTACCACGGCCCGTACACGCGATGATAACGGTCTTCATCGGCTCGTCGGCGGCGGCCAAGTCCCAGGCCCGCGCCATCATCCGGGCTTTCACGCAGCCCGGCCTGAAATTCCTGCCCTGGTGGGACGCCTTCACCGCAGGCCGCACGCTGCTCAAGGATCTGGACCACATCCGCGGCCGCGTGGATGCCGCCTTGCTGGTGTTTTCACCGGAATCGAGCACCCGCATCCGCAACAAGCGGCACGATCTGCCGAACCTCAACGTGCTGTTCGAACTCGGCTATTTCTACGGCCACTTCGGCGAGAAGCGCGTCGCCATGATCCGGTACGGCGATTTCTACCTGCCTTCCGACCTCGGGGGCTATATTCACATTGCCGGCAGCCAGTCGTTCCGGCGAGGCGCCGCGGTGCCGGTCGGCAAGCGCACCGAACGCGAGTTCCGGCGCTGGATCGAGGCCCTTTAATGGCAGCCACCCCATGAACATCCGCCCGCCCAACCGCGTCACGCACACCTACACGCAGCGCCTCGTGGCGCCGCCGGCCGCGGTTTTCCCGCTGCTATGCCCGGTGCGCGAGGCGGACTGGATCGACGGCTGGAGTCCGCTGCTGGTCCTGAGCCACTCGGGACTGGCCGAGCCGGATTGCGTGTTCGTGACCGACTCGCGGCCGTACGACGCGGTCTGGTTCATCACGCGGCACGAGCCGGAACGCGGATTCGTCGAGATGATCAAGGTCACGCCCGACGTCACGGCCTGCAAGGTCACGATCCAGGTGCGTGCCGCGGGAGCGGGCAGCGAGGCGGACGTCACCTACAGCCACACCAGCCTCGGCCCGCAGGGCGACTTGTTCGTCGCCTCGTTCACCGCGGAGTTCTACGTACAATTCATGCGCGAATGGGAAGACCGCATCAATCATTACCTGACCCACGGCACGGCGCTTCGTGCCGGCAACTGAGAGGATCTTCATGAGCGACAACAAGACGTACCGGGGCGCCTGTTTCTGCGGCGCCGTCGAGGTGACCGCCACCGGCGAGCCGGCCGCGATGGGCTACTGCCACTGCGACTCCTGCCGTCACTGGTCGGCCGGACCCGTGAATGCCTTCACCCTGTGGCCGCCGGCGGCCGTGAAGATCACCAGGGGCGAAGCGAACGTCGGCAGCTTTGCCAGGACGCCGAAGAGCATCCGCAAGTGGTGCAAGACCTGCGGCGGTCACCTGCTGACTGAACACCCTGCCATGGGGCTGACCGACGTCTATGCCGCGATCCTGCCGCAGCTTTCCTTCAAGCCCGGCCTGCACGTCTTCTACGAGGAAACCGTCCTGCACATCCACGACGGGCTGCCAAAGCAGAAGGACGTGCCGAAAGAACTCGGTGGTTCGGGCGTCACGCTCGCGGAGTGATGCTCATGATGTCCTTGCGTGCGCTT
>JAOUGR010000080.1 GCA_029857655.1 Gammaproteobacteria bacterium
CCGAGGTCCTCGCGAATCCTGACCCTTCGATCGGTTGAATCATGTGCATCTGCCGGCCTTGTCATACGCATGTATCTTGAACACTTCCAGCTGACGGAACTGCCGTTCCGGTTGAGCCCGGACCCGGCTTTTCTATATCTCTCGAAACATCATGCGCGCGCCAAGGCGTACATGGAATCGACGATCTGGTTCACCGACGGCTTCGTCGTGATCACCGGCGAGATCGGCTCGGGCAAGACCACGCTGATCGAGACATTCCTGCGCGAGCTGGAGAAGGACGTCGTCGTCGCGCAGGTCGCGCAGACCCAGGTTTCGCCGATCGAGTTCCTGCAGGCTGTGCTGGTGCAGTTCGGCTTCTCGCCATTCAAGATGCGCAAGGCGGAGTTGCTCGCGACACTCAACCAGTTCCTGGTCGAGCAGTACGCCGCCGGTCGGAAGGTGCTGCTGATCGTCGATGAGGCGCAGAATCTTTCGGGTCGCGTGCTCGAGGAAATCCGCCTGCTGTCCGGCGTGGAGACCACCAAGGAAAAGGTCCTCCGGATCATCCTGGCGGGACAGCCGGAGCTCAGTGACAGGCTCGATGCGCCTGAGATGATCCAGCTGGTCCAGCGCGTGCGGCTGCGCTTTCACCTGACCGCGCTCTCGCCCGAGGATACGCGGGCCTACGTGCTGCACCGGCTCGAGGTCGCAGGATCGCATGGCAGGGAGATCTTCGCCGAGGATACGTTCCCGGTCATCTTCCGCTACACGGGCGGCGTGCCGCGCCTCGTCAACACCCTGTGCGACACGGCGTTGATGGGGGCCTATGCACTCGAGGAGACGCGGATCGGCATGACCGAACTGAAGGCGGCGATCGCGGAACTGCGCTGGGTCGAGTTCGCCTCGCGCACCAACCGCATGCGCTCGGCGCTCATTGCGGCGCCCGTGCCGAGGCACGTCGGGCCGGAGGATGTGCTGGCGCGGATCATCGTCGCGCATTCCGGGGAGCGCATCGAGGAGCGCCCGCTGCGACTCGGGCGCCTGATCATCGGCCGCACATTCGACAATGACCTGCAGGTGGACAGCAAGTTCATCAGCCGTCACCACTGCCAGATCATCACGACCGCGGAAGGCAGCATGCTGGAGGACCTTAACAGCACGAATGGCGTCTACGTGAAGTCCAAGCGGGTCCGCAAGCATCATCTCAATGACGGCGACGTCATCGTGCTTGGCAAGCACGAAATCATGTATCTCGACGAACGCTCAGTTCGCACTCGGGAGCAAAGCCCGGCGGAAGCGACCGGCGATCACGAAATCATCGTCGAAGATGCCGCGAGGGATGAAGCGGAAGACAACAATGACCGCGCCCCGGCAGCGGGGGCAAACTGATCAATCGTCTTCGTCGAATGCCGCTCCATAGCGGCGCTTCTGGATCCGGTAGTCGCGGCGCCTCAACACCAGCACCAGCCCCGCAACCAGGATGACCAATCCCAGTCCGGCCACCAGGTCGGACCAGTCCTTCGCGCGCCACTGGAAAGAGGCCGCGAGCGCACCGATGCCGATCAGCATGTAAAGATAGGGCAGCGCTTCGTAGACTGAACGTGACAGGCGCATGAGTGAATCCCTCAGGCGGTGCCGCCGACGGTCAGCGCATCGATGCGCAACGTCGGCTGGCCGACGCCGACCGGCACCGTCTGGCCGTCCTTGCCGCAGCTTCCGATGCCGGTGTCGAGCGCCAGGTCGTTGCCGACCATGCTGACACGGGTCAGCACATCGGGCCCGTTGCCGATCAAGCTGGCACCCTTGACCGGCGCGGTGATGCGTCCGTCCTCGATCAGGTAGGCCTCGCTCGCCGAAAACACGAATTTTCCCGAGGTGATGTCTACTTGTCCGCCGCCGAAATTGACCGCATACAGGCCGCGCTTCACCGTGCGGATGATTTCCTGCGGATCATGGGGCCCCGGCAGCATGTAGGTATTCGTCATGCGCGGCAGCGTCGCATGCGCGAATGACTCGCGCCGCCCATTGCCGGTCGGCGTCGTGCCCATCAGCCGTGCGTTGAGCTTGTCCTGCAGATAGCCCTTCAGCACGCCATTTTCGATCAACGTCGTGCAGGCCGTCGGCGTGCCCTCGTCGTCAACATTGAGCGAGCCGCGCCGGCCGGGCAGCGTGCCGTCATCGACGACCGTGCAGAGCGGCGATGCCACCCGCTCGCCAATTCGGCCAGTGAATGCCGAGGTGCCACGACGGTTGAAGTCGCCCTCGAGGCCGTGACCAATCGCTTCGTGCAGCAGCACACCGGGCCAGCCCGGACCCAGCACCACAGTCATCGTGCCGGCGGGTGCCGGCACTGCGCCGAGATTGACGGTCGCCTGCCGCACGGCCTCGCGCGCCAGCTGCATCGGCCGGTCATCCGCGATAAAATCCTCCAGCGAATGACGGCCGCCCGCGCCCGCATAGCCCTGCTCACGGCGCCCGTCCTGTTCGACGATGACCGAGACATTCATTCGCACCAGCGGCCGCACGTCGGCGGCCAATGTGCCGTCGCTGGCGGCGACCAGGATGATTTCGTGCACGGCGGCGAGACTTGCAACGACCTGCTTCACGCGCGGGTCCAGCGAGCGGGCATTGCGGTCGAGCTGCGTCAGCAGTGCAACCTTGTCGGCGTCGGCAAGCGAGGCGATCGGGTCATCCGGCAGGTAAAGCCGGTGCGATGCGCAGGATTTCCAGGCCTGTACCTGGCGGCCGCCGCCCTCGCGCGCGATCGCGCGGGCCGCGCGCGCCGCCTCCAGCAGGGCAGCCGGCACGACTTCATCGGAGTACGCAAAGCCGGTGCGCTCTCCCGCCATTGCACGCACGCCGACACCCTGCTCGATGCCATAGCTGCCTTCCTTGACGATTCCGTCCTCGAGCGCCCAGTGCTCTTCGCGCGCAAGCTGGAAATAGAGATCGCCCGAATCGACGGCTGCACCGAGCAGCGAACCGAGGGCCTGTTCGAGCCGGCCCTCGTCAAGACCCGAAGGTGCAAGGATCAGTTGCCGCGCGCACTCGAGCGCGTTCACGCTCACCCGATCACCCGGTGATCCAGCGCCGGAAAACTGGCGCGGGTCGCCGCCTGCCGCTCGCGGTCGAGTGCGGCCAGGACCACGCCGCTGCCGCGCGGCAGGCGCTGCAGCACGCGCCCCCAGTAATCGGCAATCAGGCTGTCACCATAGGTTTCGCGGCCATTATCGTGAATCCCGGTCTGTGCAGCGGCAATGACGAATGAAAGATCTTCGATCGCCCGGGCGCGCAGCAGCACTTCCCAATGCGCGCGGCCGGTCGGACCAGTGAATGCTGAAGGCACGCTGAAGATCTCTGCTCCCCCGCAAACCAGGCGACGGTACAACTCCGGGAAGCGCAAATCGTAGCACACGGTCAATCCGAGCCGTCCCGCCGGCGTGTCAACCGTGACTGGCTGCACGCCCGGAACCGCGTTTGCCGATTCCCGATAACCCTCGCGGCCGTCCGGCAGATCGACGTCGAACAGATGCATCTTGTCGTAGCGCGCGACCCGGCGGCCGCCTGCATCGTAAACGATGCAGGCATTTGCCGGGCGCGCCTCGCCGGAAACGGCGATCGGCTGCGTACCCGCCACGATCCAGATCCCGAGTTCACGTGCTGCGGTTTCGACTGCCCGTTGAACCGGGCCCTCGCCATCGGCCTCGACGACTTTGCGCCGCTCTGCCTCGGTGCGCCCCATGAAGGAGAAATTCTCGGGCAGTACCGCCAGGCAGGCGCCGCCCGCACGGGCCTGCTCCAGCAGCCGCCGGGCCGTATCGAGATTCCTGCTGACATCCGCGACCGAGGTCATCTGCACGGCGGCTACGATCGGCTGGATCACGGCGACGGTCCGCTTCCGGATTCGCCGGCGCGCTGGGGCGAGGTAACCTGCTGTGTATCCTTCATTTCGCGCGCATCGATGCGTCGCACCTGCGGGTCGTCCCAGCTGCCGGTGATTCGATAATAACCGCGCGTGGCACCTGCCAGTGACTCCTTGAAAATCCTCGAGAACAACAGTAGCGCCGCGCCGACCGCCGGGCCGCCGGCCAGTGCGCCCGCCACGCCCAACGACGCGCCCAGCTGACCGGTCACGACCGCGGTCTGGTCATAGGTGCCTTCGCGCAGGTTGGTGCGGCCGGCCACTCCGATTTCCGCGGCCGAGCCGCGCAGGGTCAGGTTATCCGTGTAGGCCTCGCCATCGGTCAGCTGGAATGTGCCGCGCAGGGTGTCGAAGGACAGGCCCTCGCCGGTCAGGTCGCCGAAATCGAGCGCCAGCCGGCGCGGCAGGTGCGCAATGCTCATCAGGCCGAGGACCCTGCCTGCGCCCGGTTCGACAGAGGTCAGGCGGCCATCTTCCGCCGCCATGTCGAGCCGGCCGGTAAGGCGCCCGATCGCGCTCGATTCCGGCGGTCCCGGCCAGCTCAGAGTCGCGGAAATCCGGCCGTGACGACCGCTGATCAGAGAACCGAGCTGCATCGCATTCATGAATGCGAGCACGTTGGTGCTGTCCGCCTCGAATTCGAGCCGGCATTCAGCGCCGGATTCGCGCACCAGCCAGCTGCCCCGGCCATTGGCGGTGAACGCCGGATGCACCATCGTGAACTGGTTCAGCGTCATGCCGACCGTGCCACGCGCGAGCTCAGCCTGCAGGTGCCCGTACTGGCGGCCTTCGAACTGGAAATCGCGGATATCGACGCGGATCGCCGGTAACTGGCGCGGATCCGGTTCGCCCTCGCCGCTGCGAACGGATTCTCCGAAACGCAGGCGTTCGAGATCCAGAACCATCGGGACTTCGCCGGGGAATGTGTGCGGCACGACCAGGTGACCGCTCGCATTCTCCGAGTCCACGTTGATCTCCCAGGCGCGATTGCCAGGCCGCATCCGGCCACTCGCGTTGGCGAATTCGTACCCCAGCACTTCAAGGCGCTGGATCGACAAATCGGCCCCGCCCAGCCATTCGTTCAGCGGCCGCCCGCGCGGCTGGTCCCACTTGAGTTCCAGCAGATCCGAGATGCTTGCCGACTCGAGGCGGCCCGAGAGCCACAGACCCGCGGCTCGCGGCAATGCCGTCGGCGCATTGGCACCAAATGACAGGATGCCGCGCTCGATCGGCGGATCCTCCGGCTTGCTGCGCCATTGCAGAAGGGCATGGACATCACGCCCGAGCTGCGCCTGGATCCGCGGTCCGCCATCACCACCGAAATTCGCAGAAATTGTCAGTGGGCGCGTGGATTCGGCGGCCTTCGCAAAAGGTTCCGGTAGTTTCGACGCAAGACCACGCAGATCGCTGCTCAGTCGCAGCGTGCCGCGCGCCGGGAGCTCGCGGTCAGCGCTGCGTTCGACGGTCAGGAATCCGCGCCAGTCCGCAGTGCCGGATACGCCTGCGTTGACCGGCAGACGTGCGACCGGCCGCAGCGGCACGGCCGCCACGGTTCCCTGCCCATTGACCTGGGTGCTCAGGCTGCCGTCCTTCTGAGTCGTCGTCCTGATCGAGACCTGCAACGGTCCGCCCAGCAACTGCCCGGAAATCGATGGCGCGTGGATTTCCCGGTTGCGCACCCACAGGACCCCCTTCAAGTCACTGGCTTCAATCGGCTGCTGGCGGAGCCGCAGCTTGACGCCACCGAGCGTGGTCATCACCGTGACGACCCGCCGCTCGAAGTCCTTGAGCGGCAGGTACATCGCAAGCTCGCCATTGACCGGCCCGGAACCCGTCAGATCCGCGAAGCCCGCCCCCAGCGACGGAGCGAGCGGACTCTCCTGCAGGAGACGGAGGGCTCGGCCCGCATCACCCTGCGCGGTTGCGCTGAGCGCGAAGATGGACTCGCGATAGTCCGCGCTGTTGGCTTCGGCCCCTGTGATCGCGATGCCCGCCATCGAACCCCTGGTCGCGACCGCGTGAATGGCGGGTCCGTTGAATGCCAGCTCGACATCGAGCCCGCGGATGTCCGGCCATCCCGGCGCATAAAAGAGCGTCACACCCTTTCCGCGGGCCTTTGCATGAAAGCTCCCCTGCCCCTCTCGGTACGGGAATCCACGGGTCGGGCCGGTCTGGCTTACCGTGCCTTCGACAATCCGGCCGGCGCGGAATGCGGCATCCAGCCAGCCCAATGACTTGGGCTTCAGCTGCGCGATCGGCAGGTAGCGCCAGATCTGCGTCACGTCGAAATCCCTGACGCTCGCACTCAGATCCATCAGCGGCAGCTGGCCCGGCTGAAACGCCATGCGCAGCTTCCCGCGCGCAATGCCGTGACCAGTGTCGATCACGGCATCGTCCAGCCACAACCTCAGGCCGTCACCAAACCGGTTCCACTCGACTTTTCCTTCGACTTGGCGAAGCTCCGCAATTGCACGCCATTGCAACGGCCACACGACCTGGGTGTCACGCGTATCTATGCGCACGATACCGCCCGCGCCGCGGCCTTCGATTGCGCCGTCGAGACCCTGCAGGCCGGGCGCCTTGCCAAACGCCTCGAATCCGACGTTCGCAAATCGGACACGCCCGCTGATATCGGGAAGCCTGCCCACGCCGATACCCGTCACGGCGGCATCGAGACCGAACAGCTCGCCGCGTGGCGCCAGCGCTTCCAGATTCCCGCGCAGCTGTCCCGCCGGCAGCAGCGACGAGAATGCCGCGAGATTCTCGATCCGCAGGTAGTCAGCCCGGGCAGCGACCGAAACCACCCGGCCATCGTGCCGGCTCACAGTCGCCGAGAAATTGGTCGGGCGCCAGGGCGCGCCCTCGCGTGACAGTTCGAGGCCGGTGCCCTCGATCGAGATCGCATCGGCATCGCGCTGCAGGCGAATGTCGCCCGCCACGCGTGTGAATTCGACGCCGCCATCCGGCAAAAGCAGGTTGCCGAGATCCGGCCGCAATCGCAGGCTCGTGAACCCGCGGCCGACACCGCGCACCGTTGCGGTTACCGAACCGTGGCCTCCGGCGGGTACTACGAAGCTGTCCGGCAACAGCGCTGCCCATTGCTCGAAATCAAGATCGCTCGCATCAACCCTGGCCCGCCATTCCAGCGCATCCGCGTCATCGAGATCGCCATCCACGTCGCCCTCGATATCCAGGGCCGAGCCGAGATGCTCCGGCAGATCGACGTGACCACGCAGGCTCACGTGACTGCCGCTGCGTTCAAGCTCCAGGTCCGCCCCGGTCAGTTCAAAGTGCCCCTGCCGTGCGCGCAGGTCGAGCACGTCGAGTGTCGCGTCGCGGACCGCAAACAGGCCACGCGGAATCCGCGCAAGCGTCATCGGTTCGCGCTCGGAGCGCGGCTTCGTATCGATTGCACCCTGGCCCACCAGCTCGACACTGCCATCTGCGTGGATCACGAAATACAGCCGCGGCCGTACCAGCATGACGCGTCCGACTTCGATGCGCCGGTTCAATAGCGAGCGACCGATCGCCAGGCTCACCCGACCCGACTCCGCACTCACCAGCGGCTGATCACCGCTGGCCGGCAGCACGCGTGCGCCACTGAAATGGATCTCGGGTCCGTAACGGCCGATGCGCGCATTCAGCGAATCGAATTCCAGCCTGAGGCCGGTCGCCGTCCGGACCTGCTCCGCAACCTGCTGCTGGTAGCCGGGCAGCAATTCGATCGCGAGGCGGAAGGCGCCGACGCCAAGCGCCGCAAGCAGCGCGAGTGCGGCAACCACCGCTGCCACCCAGCGCCACAGCCTCCGCAGTACTTGTCCCAACATGACCATGCTGCCCGAACCTGTTCCTTCCTATACCAGCACGACGTCGAATTGATTTTCGGCATAAAGCGACTCGGCCTGCAGCCGGATCGGCTTGCCGACCGCGAGCTCGAGCTCGGCCAGCGCCGCGGATTCCTCGTCGAGCAACAACTCGATGACGTCCTGGTGCGCCAGTACGAGCAATTCCCGGCAATCGAACTGCTGTGCCTGGCGTTGCACCTCGCGGAAAACCTGATAGGCGACCGTCTCTGGCGTCTTCACGAATCCCCGTGAATCGCAGCTTGGACAAGGCCGGCACAGCTGGTGTTCCAGACTTTCGCGGGTGCGCTTGCGGGTCATCTCGACGAGGCCCAGCGCGGAAACCGCCGACAGGCTGGTCCGGGCATGGTCCCCCGCGAGCGCCTGTTCGAGAGCCTGCAGCACAAGACGGCGGTGACCGGCGTCCTGCATATCGATGAAATCCACGATGATGATGCCGCCAAGATTGCGG
>JAOUGR010000404.1 GCA_029857655.1 Gammaproteobacteria bacterium
CGCCAGCAGCAACAGGGGCCCGCGCGCCGATTCGCCCGCGATCGCCATGTCGATGGCGCGAGCCCCGAAAATGAGCGCCGGCATGGCCAGCGGCAGCACCAGTAACGAAAGCAGCATGCTGCCACGCCGCAGGCCGAGTGTCAGCGCCGCGCCGATCGCGCCCAGCGCGCTCAATATGCCGGTGCCGAGCCCGAGCGACAGCGTGACTGTGGAGAGCGCGCCGGCCGGCACGCCGAGGCTGACGGCGAGCAGCGGCGACACCAGCACGAGTGGCAGGCCGCAGACCGTCCAGTGCGCGGCGCCCTTGGCAACCGTCAGCAGCGCCAACGGTTGCCCGGATAGCAGCATCTGTTCGAGCGTGCCGTCGGCATGGTCGGCGCGAAACAGGAACTCGAGGCCCAGCAGCGCCGCCAGCAGCGCGGCCACCCACAATACGCCGCCCGCGAGCTGGCGCAGTTCGCCCAGTTCCGGGCTGAGCGCAAGCGGGAAGAGCGTCGTGACCATCGCGAAGAACACGACCGGCTGGGCGACCTGGTCCCAGTGGCGAAAGGCCAGCACCAGGTCGCGCCGGTACATCAGCATCGCCGCGGCCGCCGGGCTGGTGCGTTCCATCAGGCGAGATCCAGGCGGCGCACGCCGTGGCGCGGTATCGCCGGCGGCTGATGGGTGGCGAGCAACGCGGCGCCGCCCGCATCCAGGTGCAGGGCGATGACCTCGGACAGGAGATTGACGCCGCCGACATCGAGGTTCGTGAATGGCTCATCGAGGATCCACAGCGCCGCGCCCGCCAGCATCACGCGCGCCATGGAAAGCCGGCGACGCTGGCCCGCCGACAGCGAGCGCGCGGGCTGGTCGCACGACTGGCTGAGGCCGAGGTGCGCGAGCGTCCCGTCAATGATGGCGGCATCCAGGCGCCGCCGGAGCCCGACTTCGTACGCAAGATTCTCCCGGCACGTAAACTCGGGTTTCAATCCGTCGCTGTGCCCGAGGTAGCAGAACGTAGCGCCGTACGCGTCGCGATCCGACGCGATCGGCTGGCCCTGCCAGCGGACACTGCCCTGCTCCGGGGTCAGCAGGCCGGCGACAACGCGCAGGAACGTGGTCTTGCCCGACCCGTTGGGGCCGGCGATATGGACGCAATCGCCCGCGGCGGCATCCATGGAAACGCCGCGCAGGACGTGTCGGTCGCCGCGCCAGACATGCAGATCGTGCGCAGAAATGCCAGAAAAATTAATGACTTGCAATCGATTAGTCGCCGGCCTCTCAGGTCGCGCGAACTATACCAGACTGCGCCATTCCACCGCCCACTGCGAGCTCGCAGCGTCGGGCCTGGGCGACGACCATCTGGTACAAGCCACCGAACCGGGTTTCCTTGCGCCAGTGGAAATCCTGGGCGCGATCGGCGAATTCCATGATTGAGCGTGAGACCAGTCCCGCGGCATAGGGTTCAAGCCAGCGGAACACGGCGGCCATCACCGGGCGCAGCGGATGCCAGCGCACCGGCCGGTGGTAATCCACGAACACGACCTTGCCGCCGGGCCTCACGGCCGCGAGCAGCGCGTTGACGATCTGCCGCTTCTGCGCGTCCGGAACCTCGTGCAGCAGGAAGAAGCAGCAGGCGGCGTCGTATTGGAACTTCCCGGGAATCGCGGCATCCGCCACCCGCACGCGCACGTTGTCGTGCCCTGCGAGTTTCCGGCGGCAGTGTGCGACCTGCACCGGCGCAACGTCTATGACGTCCAGGAATCCGTCCGCGCCGATCCGGGTGGCGAGCCGGCTCGAGAGATTGCCGTACACGCTCGCCGCCTGCAGCACGTGGTCGCCCTTCGCGAATTCCCGGCAGGCCGCGCGCACCAGTGCATGGTAGTTGCCCCAGAGGATGCCGTTGACCACGAGGTGCCGGTCCAGCAGGCGCAGGCTGCGCGGACGCAGGTAGGCCCACGAGTACGTGTCGACGAGATATGCCGGCAGCGGCGGCACTTCCGCGTGGAGCGGTTCGGCGAGCTCTGGCAGCGTCGGGTGATCGGGCTTTCGGATCTGACGTCGTTGCACTTCGTGACGCGCTTCCATGAATCAGCCGACGCCACGACTGTCGCTGTTCCTCTGCGTCACTTGGGATGGCGTCGGGGATACCCACATCTGGTACATGGACACGACCCACATGTATGCGAAGCTCAAGCCCATCAAGGCGCCGGCGCACATAACCACCCAGGCGAACGGGTGAAACAGCTTGGTGAAATACCACGAACTGACGTCCGCCATCAGCGCAAGAAACGGCATCACGACGACGAGGCACTTGAACCACACCGGCCGCACGTAGGCGTGGCTGAAAATGAACCCCAGGATGAAGAAAATGAAGCTGAGCCCGAACAGGTGGATGTGCGATACGCGCACCAGCGTAAAAATGTCGGTGCCGGTGTCCTGCTCGGTCACTTTCAGCAGGTTGTCGAATCCCGACAGATTCGCGAGATGCGGGT
>JAOUGR010000405.1 GCA_029857655.1 Gammaproteobacteria bacterium
AAAGCCGCGCCGTGGCGGGCTGGTGTGGATGCTGGCATTCTACCGGAACACGCTGCGGGCAAACGCCCGTTGGAGAGCCACCATGCTGGTCGGATCGCAACCCAGACGGGTCGCCGTCATCGGCGGTGCCCGGATTCCCTTCGCCAGGGCCCACGGCGCCTATGCCACGGTCGGCAACCAGGAATTGCTCACCGCGTCGCTCGCGGCCGTCGTCGATCGCTTTGCGCTGCGCGGGGAACGCCTCGGCGACGTCAGCGCCGGCGCCGTGGTCAAGCATTCGAGCCAGTGGAATCTCGCGCGCGAATCCGTTCTCGGTTCAGGTCTCGCGCCGGAGACGCCCGGTGTCGACCTGCAGCGCGCCTGCGGCACGAGTCTCGAGGCCGCGATCCTGATCGGCAACAAGATAGCGCTCGGCCAGATCGACTCGGGCATTGCGGCCGGCGTGGACATGGCGAGCGACCCGCCGGTCGTGTTCTCGCGCGAGTACCAGCAGTTGCTGCTCCGGAGTTTTCGTGCCCGCAGCTTCGGCGAGCGCATCAAGCCCTGGTTCGGCCTGCGGCCGCGGCATTTCAAGCCGGTACTGCCGGGCGTCAATGAACCGCGCACCGGCATGTCCATGGGCCAGCATTGCGAACGGATGGCGCGCACCTGGCAGATCGGGCGCGCCGAGCAGGACGAGCTCGCCTTCGAGAGCCATCGCCGCGCCAGCAAGGCCTGGGCCGAGGGCTTCATGTCGGACCTGGTCGTGCCATACCTCAATCTCAAGACCGACAACAACGTCCGTGCCGATACCAGCCTCGAAAAGCTCGCGAAGCTCAAACCCTCATTCTCGGCGGACGGCACGCTGACCGCCGGCAACAGCACGCCGATGACCGATGGTTCGGCAGCGGTGCTGCTCGCGAGCGAGGACTGGGCGCGCGCGCGCAGCCTGCCCGTGCAGGCCTGGCTGACATACGGCAAGGTCGCGGCGGTCGATTTCGTCGGCGGCGAAGGCTTGCTGATGGCGCCCGCCTACGCGGCACCGCGCATGCTGGCCGATGCCGGCATCCGCCTGCAGGACTTCGATTTCTACGAGATCCACGAGGCCTTCGCGGCACAGGTGCTGTGCACGCTGAAAGCCTGGGAATCGCCCGAGTTCTGCCGTGACCGGCTCGGTCTCGCGGCACCGCTCGGATCCATCGACCGCGCGAAACTGAACGTCATGGGCGGCTCGGTCGCTGTCGGCCACCCGTTTGCGGCGACCGGCGCGCGCATCGTCTCGACACTCGCGAAACTCCTGGCCCAGCGCGGTTCCGGCCGCGGCCTGATCTCGGTCTGCACCGCCGGCGGCATGGGCGTGACGGCCATCATGGAACGCTGACCGGTCTTCTTGCCATTAGTTGCATTTGAAACTAAATTGACGGAATGAAGCGTTACATCAGTTTTCCGCGCGTAGAAGGCAAGGCCTCGCGCCAGGCGCACTGCGACCTGCCGCCCGGCACCTACGAGCGCGAGATGAGCAAGGAGGGCTTCTTCGGCCCTGCCGCGTTCTTTTACCACCGCCATCCGCCGACCGCCTGGTCGTCCTTCGAGGGACCGTTGCGGCCGCATGCCTTCGATCTCACGAAGCTCGATGCGGTCGCAGCTTCCCCCTGGTCCGCGAGTGAGGTGCTGCACAATGCGCATTGCCGCATCCGTTTCTGGCACCTCAACGGGCGCATGGATCACCTCGCGCGCAATGCCGACGGCGATGAACTGCTGTTCGTGCACCGCGGACGCGGCCAGTTGTTCTGCGATTTCGGGCGTCTTGAATTTGAGGCGGGTGATTACATCGTCGTGCCGCGCGGCACGATGTGGCGTCTCGACTGTGCCGAACCGGTCGTGGCGCTCCTGGTCGAGGCCACCAACGCCTCTTATATGCTGCCGGACAAGGGCTTGCACGGTCCGCACGCGATCTTCGACCCGGCCATGCTCGACACGCCCCACGTCGATGAGGCTTTTCTCGCCCAGCAGGACGAAAGGCCCTGGCGGGTCGCGATCAAGCGGCATGGCCGCGTCTCGACTGCGGCCTTTGCCCATAACCCGCTGGATGCGGTCGGCTGGCATGGCGATCTTTCCGTCTGCCGCATCAATGTGCGCGACATCCGGCCGCTGATGAGCCATCGCTATCACCTGCCGCCATCCGCGCACACGACCTTCCTCGGCAATCGCTTCGTCGTCTGCACATTCGTGCCGCGGCCCTTCGAGACCGACCCGGCTGCGCTGAAGATTCCGTTCTTCCACAACAACGACGATTACGACGAGGTCATCTTCTACCACGCGGGCGATTTCTTCAGTCGCGACAACATCCGCCCGGGCATGATGACGCTGCATCCCGGCGGCTTCACGCACGGCCCGCACCCCAAGGCGCTCGAGCGCATGCTGGTGCAGACCAAGCCCGCCACCGATGAATACGCCGTGATGGTGGATACGCGCGACGCACTGGAGATCGG
>JAOUGR010000406.1 GCA_029857655.1 Gammaproteobacteria bacterium
TGGAGCAATCAGGTGTGGAGATTTCGCTTAACAAAGCGGTGTCCGGCGTCGAGCAGGGCACGGGCGAAGTGATCGTCCAGACGACCGATGGGGCGAGCCATTCGGCTGACGCCGTCTTTCTGGCCGTGCCACCGCCCGCCTTGTCCAGAATAATTGCGGGAAGCAGCGACGCCATCGCTGGCGGCTTCGGTCGCTCACATGAGGACTTGGCCACCTTGCTGCGCGAATCGGTTTACCAGCATCTCGGCGTGGCCTGGTTCTTCGACCGCCCGCTGCTCAATGAGCTGCCATTGGGCGGTCACAGTGTGCGCGATGGCTGGCATCCCATCCTGGTCCAGCATTCGCAATACGCGCCATATCTCAGCAAGCCCGCGGTGACGGTGGTGGTCGGCTCCGTGAGCCTGGAGACTGAATTCGTACACCCGGTTTACGGCACCAGGGCGCGGGATCACACACCCGAGCAACTCGCCCGCATTCTTTGGGAAGACGAGCGCCGCGCCGACCCGACGCTGCCTGAGCCCATCGGCGCACGTGCCGTGGGCATCTCGACTGCCACGCAGATCGTGCATCACGGTGCACTGCCGGTACGGGCTGGAACATCCGAGGTGTATATCGCGACCAGCCTGAATGGCCAGACGCCATATTTCACGGCGTCACTCGAATCGGCCATCCAGGCGGGTGTGGCTGCGGCTGCATCCTTCGACCCGGATGTCGAGTTACTGCCAGTGGGTAGAGAGTGAGATCATCCGTTGCTCGCGCGTCTCCAGCCGTGACCGCTCTGGAACGGCGCGGGCACCGGTGCTACCGTGCGCGCGGGCATCCTGGAGGCACGCGCCATGCGACGCGAGCGCTGGTACCGACTGATCGAGGGCGGGTTTTCCGGGGGCCGCGCCTCGTGGTGGATTGCGGCCGCGCTCGTCACGCTGATCCTGCTGAACGCGCTGGCCGTGATAGTGGCGTCAGACCCTGCGCACTACTTGCGTTTGGACCGGGCATTTCACGTCTTCGAGTTGTTCTCGATTGCGGTGTTCACCGTCGAGTACCTGCTGCGCGTCTGGGTCGCGCCGGACAACCCCCGCTACCGTGGCCAGCCCGCCTGGCAGACGCGCCTGCGCTACCTCGCCACTCCGGTCGCGCTGACCGACCTGATTGCGATCCTGCCAGCCTTTCTCGGCCTGCTGCTAGTCATTGATCTTCGTTACTTGCGGTTGCTGCGCCTGTTGCGGCTGCTCAAGCTGACCCACTACTTCAAGGGACTCGGGATCTTTGTCACCGTGATACAGGCCGAGGCCCGTACGCTGCTTTCGGGCCTGATCACGATGCTGGTCCTCGTCGTGGTCGCGGCGTCGCTGATGTACGGCGTCGAGCACGTTGCCCAGCCAGACCATTTCGGAAGTATCGGCGAGTCGCTGTGGTGGTCGGTCGTGACGATGACGACGGTGGGCTATGGAGACGTGACGCCGATAACGCCGCTCGGGCGGATCCTTGCCGCGATCGTCATGCTGCTCGGCGTCGGCATCGTCGCGCTCCCGGCGGGCATCCTCGCTGCGCGGTTTGTCGAGGAACTGCAGGCGCGGCGCGACCAGCTGGCCGCAAAACTGGACCTTGCTTTGTCGGACGGATCCGTCAATCCATCCGAGTTCGCCGAGCTCACAGCGCTGAGCAAGGAGCTGGGAGTTCCCAGCGAGACCCTCGAACGGATGCTCCGCACGGAGTCGCTGCGCCATCTGGTTGTCCCGACTTGCCCGCACTGCGGCAAAAAGATCGAGTAAACAGGGGGCTAGGGCCGAAAACGCCTGTCAGCGCCCGCGGTGCCGGCCTTTCCCGCTCAACAGGCACCAACTTCCTCATCCCGGGAGCGTATTTGGTACATTGGATCAGCATTGCCCGGCCGATCAGGCCTGACTAGGGGAGAGGGGAAATGGCAAATTCGAAGACAGGTTCGCCCAGGACCAAGATCTGGCTGGTCGTCGGTGGGATTATCGTACTGGCCGTAGTGGGCTACGTCGCGAAACTGTACCCCCCCGCCAAGGACGATCTTGCCGGTTCGGTCGTTCCAGCCGATCGCTATCGGGCTGATACCTCCGCCGCGAACCCTAGCGGTGTGGCCCTAGGTGACGAATCGGTGGCCCAGTTCATGCAAAGCGACCTCTATCAGAAGATAGTGTCCGACCGCGCCTTGGCCTCCACGCTTTCGAACGACGCCTTCCTCGATGCCATGAAGAGCGATGCCTTCCAGGAAGCGCTGAAGAATGATGCGTTCCAGGAGGCGCTGAAGAATGACGCCTTCCTCGACGCCATGAAGAGCGATGCGTTCCAGGAGGCGATGAAGAACGACGCGTTCCAGGAAGCGCTGAAGAATGACGCCTTCCTCGACGCCATGAAGAATGATGCGTTCCAGGAAGCGCTGAAGAATGACGCCTTCCTCGACGCCATGAAGAATGATGCGTTCCAGGAAGCGCTGAAGAA
>JAOUGR010000407.1 GCA_029857655.1 Gammaproteobacteria bacterium
GCGATAACACCCGCGACCACAACGAGGCCCGCGGCGTCGGTGGCGCCTGCCCGGTCGGCGGGGGTGACGAAGCCTTCGGCAGCGACGGCACCGGCTCCTTCCGCAAAGCCCGCGGCTTCTGTGCAGCGGCAGATTTTCGGGATGCCTGCGGCGACTGCGCAGGTGACGTTGTCTGCAATGCCGGCGGTGGCGAAGCAGGAGATGATGGCGCCGGTGGCGTCAGCGATGCCTGCGGCGGCGGAAATTCCGGAAGGTCGTCCGCCACCACTGGATCCGGGGCTTTGTCGCCTGGCCGGAGGTCCGAGTAATCGATGATTACGTGTTTTGGGGGCGGGTTGTGCATAGGTTGACGATAGTCTGAAACTCGCGCAAAAACGCCTCGTCACGGGCACAAGCGCCGGCGACCGACTGGCAGCAGCAATCTTTGACAAAATCTGTCGTAGCGAAGGAGACACAGGTCGCGTTTCCGGCGCGTCGAGCGTGATGCAGCTCGAAAAATCCCTTGTCTGGTTTGATGACTCATTGTTTCCCACCCCGCAGAAATCCCGCAGCGGACGAAATCGCAACCTAGAGTCGAGTACTGGCTCCGCGAGGCTCGGCGACGTTCGGCGATATTTTGGAATGGAGGTGGGCCATCCAAGTTATTGATTCCTAAACACGGAGAAAAGAACGGGTATCCCTACAAACCAGGGAGTAGGGGGATTCGACAAGCGCCGCTGCAGGCACCGCGCGTGACGAAGTTCATCGCGTGAAGATTCACGACCACCAGGCGGTGCCCCTGCACGAAGTGCACAGCATCGTGTTGCGCTGCCAATTCCATGAGCGGCTCGCGGCGGGGCATCCGAAATGCTCCAACTTCTCGAGAGCAACGATGCTTGAGAGCTTGGTGCTCGGAATCGACAGCGAAGTGCCGTCCATCCAGCGTGCTTTCCAGGGCCGGATATCTGCGCTGACTGCGGCAATTTCCGCCAAGTCCCACTTGATCCAGGTCAAGTCGGATATCCAATGGCGTGGTAACTTTTGCCTGAAAATAGTGTCTTATTTATGGACGTTGATTGGATAGTGGAATTGCGAGGAGAGCGAGATGAATCGGGCAGTTCTGGTGCTTCTTGGTGTGGTGGCGACATGGTTGGCAACGGGCGTGGCGAGCGCGGCAGACGGCAAGGCGGTTTGGGATAAGTCTTGTGCAGGCTGTCATGCGGTGATGGCGCCGAAGGCCGGCGACAAGGCGGCATGGGCACCGCTGATCAAGCGAGGTGCCAATGACCTGACGGCGTCGACCATCAAGGGCAAGGGAGCGATGCCGGCCAAAGGTGGTGCCAAGACGGATGAGGACGTCAGGGCCTCCATCGAGTACATCATCAGCACGATGCAGTAGCAGCTCGTTCAAATAAAGCCGGTTCGTCCAACAGCTAGTGGCTCCGGACGGGGCGTTTGCAATATTCCTGCGTCGGGAACGACGTAGAATTGCCCGAGTATCTGCGAATGCCGGGAGCGTCAAGTCATGCACCTGACATGGCTCGCCATCGCGATCGTCGCAACGGTTGGCTATCACGTGGCGCTGAAGCTCACGCCAGCTGCGGCCAATCCCTTTCTCTCGCTCGCCGTCACCTATGCAATCGTTACCGCGTTGTTTGCAGCTATCTACGCAGTCATGCCTGGCAGCGCGAGCTTACGCGAGGCGCTGCCACAACTTAACTGGACGGTGGCAGCACTCGCGGCGACCATCGGACTCCTGGACCTCGGATTCCTGATGCTTTACCGGACTGGCTACAATCTGAGCCTCGGGCAGCTCGTCACGCAGTCGGCGGCTGCGTTGCTCCTCCTGCTGCTGGGCGTCGCCTGGTTTCGCGAGAAGCTATCGCTCACGAACATGGGCGGCATCCTGCTATGTGTGCTCGGTCTCTGGCTGATCAATCGACGCTGATCCTGAAGTCACATCTGCCGAAAGTGGTGCAGGTAGGTCCGACTCACTGGCAGCACATCTTCACGACCCTTGAGGTGAATCTGCGCGGTCTCGTTAGATCCGCGCGTGACATGGCTGATCGCGCGAAGATTGACCACCACCGAGCGGTGAACCTGCACGAAGTGCGCGGCATCGAGTTGCGCGGCCAGTTCCTTCAACGGCGTACGGATCACCGCTTCGGCCGGCTTGCCGCCCTCGCCGCGCCAGGCGATCAGCGTGTATTTCTCGTCGGCGCGCAGGAAGTCGATTTGCTCAACGGAGATCATACGCAGCGTCTGTCCGACGGACGCGCGAACAAATCGCAGCGGCTCCGGGCCGGCTTTTTTCTGCATGCGTGCCGCCAGCTGCATGAGCAGCGCCTCGATTTCCGGCAGCGGTTCTGCAGCACGCAGCCGCTCCTGCAGGCGCGCCACGGTGTCGGCCAGGCGTGCCGGCTCCACCGGCTTCACCAGGTAGTCGAGCGCCCCCTGTTCAAAAGCCTGAACCGCGTATTTGTC
>JAOUGR010000408.1 GCA_029857655.1 Gammaproteobacteria bacterium
TCCGGGCTTCCCGGAGGTCAAGCGTGCCGCATTGGAGCAGGGCGCGCTCGGCTGCTCGATTTCAGGTGCCGGCCCGAGCGTCTTCGCCTGGTGCGAAGAATCCCAGTCGCAGCACATTTGTTCGGCCATGGTCAAGGCTTTTGCGAGACATGATCTCGATTGCGACCAATGGATCGCAGCGATAGCCAATGAGGGCGCGCGCGTGGTAGCGCGACAATGAAATTCCATGACGGATGGCGGCCACGGCTCAGCATCGCTACCATTGCCGGTGCAATGAATATCGACGATCCCGGCAACTTCGAACGGCTCAGGTTTCCTGACCTGGACCACGCAACAATGTCCGGGCGACTGCGCATACACCTGCTCGCTGCATGAGCACCGACACCCTAATCGTTCAGGTCGTGATTGCCGTGGTGCTGGTCGGCCTGATGGCGCTCGGCGTTGCGGCCGGATTCCGGCACTGGCGTCACAGCCGCGCCAGACGCCGCGTCGTCAAGTCAGTCGAGTCCATTTCACTTGCAGCGCTACGGGATATCGTCCTGCCTGACGGCAGCGGCGGCCATCTTCACGTGGATTTCCTGCTCATGACGGGACGCGGATTGCTGGTGATCGACCTGCGCGACGTTGCAGGTGTCGTCTTCGGCGGCGAACACATGCACGAGTGGACGGTCATGAATGGCATTTCGCGCTCCACCTTCCTGAACCCGCTCGAACAGCTCTACGACCGGGTCGCGGCCGTGCGCATGCTGGCCGGCGACGTGCCGGTCGAGGGCCGCATCGTGTTTACGCAACGCAGCCGCTTCCCCAAGGGGCGGCCACCCAAGGTCATGCAGCTCAGCACGCTCGAGGCCGAATATCCGCCGCTGGGTCCGGATGGCACGAGTGCGGCGCAAGAACGCTACCGCGAGGCCTGGGACGAAATCTGCAAGCTGGCGGAGCCCAGTCCGCTCGCGCGCCGCTGAGTGCGCTGCCTGCGTCAGGCTGCAGATTGCCGGCTGTGATCCTCAAGCACCTTGGCCACGCAGACGGTGAGATTCTGCGCATAGGCCAGGTGCAGGAATTCGTTGGGCCCGTGGGCGTTGGCGTGCGGTCCCAGCACGCCGGTCACGAGAAACTGCGTCTCCGGGAAGCGTTCGCCCAGCATGCCGATGAACGGGATGCTGCCGCCCGTACCCAGGTACATCGTGTCGCGCCCGAATGTGGCATTTGACGCTTCGCGCATGGATCGTTCCAGCCATGGCGCGACGGCGGGTGCATTCCAGCCGGCCAGCGAAGATCCGACTTCAAAGGTGACGCGCGCGCCGTAGGGCGGGTCTGATTCCAACTGCTTTTTGACGACCGCCGCGGCGATCGCCGCATCCTTCGTCGGCGGCAGGCGGAATGACAGCTTGAGATCGAGGCGCGGCAGCAATACGTTGCCGGCATCCTGCAGCGCCGGCAGTCCACCCGCGCCGGTGACGGTGAGTGACGGCCGCCAGGTGGTGTTCAGAATCAATTCGTAGGGCGCGTCGGTGAGCGGCCGTACGCCCGGCATGAATGGAATCTTCCCGACTATCTGATCGCCCAGCACCGAAGCGGCCGCCCGGGCCTGCGAAAGCCGCGCCGCAGGGATTTCTGAGTGAAGTTCCTCCACCAGCAGGTCGCCGGTCACGTCGTTCTCGACACGCGCCAGCAGCGTTCTTGCGATGCGGAATACCGATGGCGCCACGCCCGTGCCGGCACCTGAATGCACGCCCTCGGTCAGCACCTCGATTGACAACGTCCCGACGAGGTTTCCCCGCAGTGAAGTCGTGCACCAGAGCTGATCGTAGTTGCCGCACTCAGCGTCCAGGCAAACCACGAGACTCGGCGTGCCGATCCGATCGGCGAGGGACTCGACGTGATACGGCAGGTCGTAGCTTCCGCTTTCCTCGCAGGCCTCAATCAGCACGACACAGCGCGCGTGGGGAATGCCCTGTTCCTGCAGCAGCCGGATCGCGGTCAGTGACGAGAATACGGCGTAGCCGTCGTCGGCGCCGCCACGGCCATACAGTTTTCCGTCACGCAACACGGGCTCCCAGGGGGACAGGCCTTCCACCCAGCCAGTGAATTCCGGTTGCTTGTCCATGTGGCCATACAGAAGTGCTTCGCCCGGGCCAGTGCCGGGAATTTCGCAAAGCAGCAGCGGCGTGCGATCGCCCGCGCGCACGATCTCCACTTTCAGCCCTTTGATCTTCTGCTCGCGGCACCAGCCGGCCATCAGTTCGGCCGCGCGGTCCATGTGTCCGTGCGATTTCCAGGCCGGATCGAAATCCGGGGACTTGTTCGGAATCCGGATGTAGTCGCAAAGTCGTGGGACGATCGAGGCGCTGAATGTCTCAGCGGTGACCCGCATGGCAACAGGAAAATCCATTAAAGCACCGCATTATTAATTAGTTACAAGTATCTCTTAATTCCAATTATACGTCGCCGTAAGATCGCT
>JAOUGR010000411.1 GCA_029857655.1 Gammaproteobacteria bacterium
CACCAGTTCGATTTCGTGGTGCAGGTTTCTCGTGCGGGACGGATAAGGCACATCGCTGCCATTCGGCATGATCGCGTCGGCGGGCTTGGTGAAGAAGAACGGCGGTGTCCGCTCGCTGGCCCCGCCCATTTCCCGGGCATGCTCGGCGTAATTGCGGCCGACGCAGAAGATGCGACGCACCGGAAAGCGCAACGCACTGCCAGCGACCTCGACGGCCGGGCGGGGAGCGGCAGCAACGGCAAACTTTTCCGTCATGACAACTTCTGGCGTGGGCCGCGCGGCAGGTACACTAACCGAAACGAGGATCAGCGGCCATGAGTATCTGGTACCGGGAATACAGCATCGACGAAATCAGCGCGCTGCAGCGCGGCAACATGGACGAGCATATCGGCATCGAGGTCGTGCGCATCGGCCCGGATCACCTGGATGGGCGGATGCCGGTCGACAAGCGCACGACACAGCCGGATGGCATCCTGCACGGAGGTGCCTCGCTCGCACTTGCAGAGACACTCGGCAGCGTAGGCGGCGCGATGGTCGTGGACCGGGAGCGCTATCAGATCCTCGGACAGGAAATCAACGCGAATCACCTGCGTCCTGTGCGCGAGGGCCATGTCCACGGCAGCGCGCGGCCGATTCACCTGGGCCGGCGCAGCCAGGTCTGGGCCATCGAGATCGTGGATGACCGCCAGCGCCTGGTCTGCGTCTCGCGCCTGACCCTCGCGGTCGTCGAGCGCCAGCCGCGTTGAGGCTGGCCTATAATTCCCGGATGCGCGTTCCCCGAACCCTGCTGCGTCTGGCGCCACCATTGCTGCTCGCTCTCGCGGGTTGTGGCCAGACCGGCGCACTGTACCTGCCCGATGCCGGCGTCGAAACGCCGGTCGAGGTCAGGACCTCCGCGCCACCGGCGCCCGCGCCAGCACCCGCGCCGGCGCCTGACGACGAGGAAAAGAAAGACGAACAGCCTCAGGGCCGCTGAGTCATGACGAAGCCCGACAAGCTCTGGCTGGTGGACGGCTCGTCCTATCTGTACCGCGCGTTCTACGCCCTGCCCCCGCTGTCCAGCTCCGCGGGTGAGCCAACAGGCGCAGTGCTCGGCGTCCTCAACATGCTGAACCGGATCTTCAGGGAAGACGATCCGAAGCTGATCGTCGTCGTCTTCGATGCACCGGGCCGCACATTTCGCGATGAGCTGTTCGAGGAATACAAAGCGCATCGTCCGCCGATGCCTGATGACCTGCGCGCCCAGATCGCGCCGCTGATCGAGGCCATACCGGCGCTCGGGCTTCCGATGCTGCGCATCGCAGGCGTCGAGGCCGACGACGTGATCGGCACGCTGGCCGAGCGCGCTGCACGCGAGGGCCTCGACGTCGTCATCTCGACGGGTGACAAGGACATGGCGCAACTCGTCAACGACAAGATCACGCTCGTCAATACGATGTTCGACACGCGGCTCGATCGCGCAGGGGTCAAGGCGAAATTCGACGTGTTCCCCGAGCAGATCGTGGATTACCTCGCACTCGTAGGCGACAGCTCCGACAACATTCCCGGCGTGCCGAAAGTCGGGCCCAAGACCGCGGCGAAATGGCTCAAGGAATACGGCGACCTCGACGCCATCATCGCACACGCGGGCGATATCCAGGGCAAGGTGGGCGAGAGCCTGCGGGAGAATCTGGCGCCACTCGAGCTGTCGCGCAAGCTCGCCACGATTCGCCGCGACGTGCCGCTCGACCTGAAGACCGCCGAGCTGACACGCAAGCCACCCGACGTCGAAGCGCTGACGCCACTTTACAAGCGCCTCGAACTGAACTCGCTGCTCCGCCAATTGATCGGCCCCGTTCCGCAGGCTGCGGCGGGCCGGGAAGCGGCGAGCGAGCGCGCAAGTTCCGGCGGCGCGAGCGAGCCGGTGTCCCGGTCGCCGGCGCCATCGCGCCATTACGAAACGATCACGACGGCAGATCAATTCAAGTCGTGGCTCGACAGGATCCAGAAGGCGCCGTTGTTCGCCTTCGATACCGAGACCACGAGCCTTGATTACATGCAGGCCGAGATAGTCGGCGTCTCGTTCTGCATCGAACCCGGGATCGCCGCCTACCTGCCGCTCGCCCATGACTATCCCGGTGCCCCGGACCAGCTCGACCGCAAGAAGACTCTTGCCAAGCTAAAGCCGCTCCTGGAGGACGCCGATCGGCACAAGGTCGGGCATCACCTGAAATACGACGCGCACGTCCTGTTGAATCACGGCATCAGTCTGGCAGGCATGCGTTACGACTCGATGCTGGAGTCCTACGTGCTGAACTCGACCGCAACCAGGCACGACATGGATTCATGCGCCAGGCACTACCTCGGAGTCGACACGATCAAGTACGAGGATGTCGCCGGCAAGGGCGCGAAGCAGATCACATTCAACCAGGTTGCCCTCGAGCAGGCATCCGAATACGCCGCCGAGGACGCGGACATCAC
>JAOUGR010000410.1 GCA_029857655.1 Gammaproteobacteria bacterium
CCGTCAGTGTAAATGCCGTTTTGATAGGCGCACCCGAACTGCGGATCGCTTTGGTAGAACGCGCAAGTCGTGTCCGCATATTCCACATGCGCGCGCCACGAGCGCTCTCCCCATCCACCCCAGGCTTCCGCGCCGAAGAGGCCCAGATACTTGCTCGGCATGAAATTCGCCTCGTCCTCGCCGATCGCCTGCGCATAGACCGCAACGGGCGCCCAGGGCAAGGACCAGCGCAGGTCGAAGCCGGCCATCTGGTTGCCTGGCTGCTGCGCGAGTGGCTGGTCGTTGTCATTGCCCGTGAACAGGTCCCAGAAGGTGCCCGCGTCGCAGGGCCGGCCGTCGCCGCACCACTGAGCGCTGCGCGAGATGCCGACCTCGAGTCGCGGATGCGGCTTCAATGTCACGCGCATGCCAAAGAGCTGCGCATGTGGCGCATCGTCGCGATTGCCCTCGAGCTGCCCCATCGTTGTGGTGAGCCGCCACTGCCCGATCCACGATAGCCAGGGATGTTTGGACGCATCGGAATAATTGCGCTCCAGCGTGATTGACGGAATCGGCCGCTGGTTGCTGCCGTAAATCAGGCTGCCTTCCCAGCCGGGTCCCCACCAGCGGTCGATATAGCCCACGGACAGCATCCAGTTGCCGAACACCGCGCCCACATAGCTGCCATCGGCGCGAACGTCCTTGTCGTCCGAGGCATTTGAGACTGCTGTTGCCTGCAGGCGGAAGGCAAATCGATCCCCGGTGTACCGGGCGCCTGCCGAAATTTCGCCCTCTTCACGCGCCACGTCGGAAAAGCGGCGCAGGCTCATCGGATGCTCGGAGCCGGCAACGCGCGCATTGAATTCGGGATCCCCAACGTCCGTGGCCTCGCGTGCCGCCGCGCGCACTCTCGCGAGAGCGGCAGCGATGTGCAGGGGTCTCGCCGGATCGTCACCGGCCGAGCGCACGTCGCGGGCGACTTCGGCCCATGAGACGGGCCATGTCGTGAGCGGCGCATGAACGATGCCGACGTCCGACAGAAGCTGAAGGTCATGACGCAGCTGTCCGTCGCCGGGCGCCAGCCATGGATCGGCGTCTGCTGATCCAGCCAACAGGTTCGACAGGATCAGCGCAGCGGACGTCAGTTTGAAAAGTCGGCGCAAGTACCTGATTCTAGCGGCGCTTCGCGATCCAGACCAACAGAGGCTGCAGTTCCGGCGGGAGGGAGCCCTCGCGAGCCGCGAGCAGTTCACCGCAAAGGGCCTTTCCAAGCTCCACGCCCCATTGGTCGAAGGGATTGATGTCCCACAACACGGACTCGACGAATACCTTGTGCTCGTAGAGTGCTACCAGCCGCCCCAGCATTGCGGGATCCAGTCTCGGAAACAGCAGCAACGACACGGGACGGCTGCCCGGATGCTGGCGGTACAGGTCTTTCGTGTCATTGCCGGCCATCAGCGCCTGCGCCTGGGCCAGGCAATTCGCGATCACCAGGTTGTTCGCCGTCGCGTCGGCTGCACCATTGAGCGGCAGCAGGAAATCGACACTGACATTGTTGGTGCCCTGGTGCAGCAGCTGGAAGAACGAGTGCTGCGCATTCGAGGCGGGTTCACCCCACACGACCGGCCCGGTTTGCGAGTTGACCGACTGGCCATCGCGCCGCGCGCTCTTGCCCAGGCTTTCCATCTCGAGTTGTTGCAGGTAGGCGGGCAGGCGCGCGAGCCGCTGGCTGTAGGGCAATACCGCGTGGCTCGCGCAACCCAGCAGGTCGCGGTTCCAGACGGCGATCAGCCCCAGCAGCAGCGGCAGGTTGTCGCGCCAGGTGGCGTGACGGAAGTGCTCGTCCATCGCACGGGCGCCGGCGAGCAGCTGCTCGAAGTGCGGCGTGCCGATCGCAAGCTCGATTGAAAGACCGACGGCGGACCACAGCGAGTAGCGGCCGCCGACCCAGTCCCACATCGCAAATCGCGCGCCCGTGCCGATGCCGAATTCGTCCATTGCATCGGCATTCGTCGAGACCGCCGCGAAGTGTCTGGGTACTGCGGCTTCGCCGAGTTTGCCGGCAACCCAGGCGCGCGCGCGGCGGGCATTCGCAATCGTCTCCTGGGTCGTGAATGTCTTGGAACAGACGATGAAGAGCGTGCGCGCCGGGTCGATTTCAGTCGCGAGATCTGCAAGCTGCGTGCCGTCCACATTGGACACGAAATGGCAGCGGACATGGCCCGAGTGAAATGGCTTCAGCGCCGCGACTGCCATTGCGGGGCCGAGGTCGCTTCCGCCGATGCCGATATTGACGATATCCGTGAAGCGCTCGCCGGTTGACCCGGCACGCCGGCCGGCATGAATGTCCGCGACAAACGCCGCGCACTGCGCCCGCACCGCCAGCACCCGCGCATGCAGCGCCATCATTGGCGCCGAGAACGGGGTACCGGCGGGCGCCCGTAGCAATGTGTGGAGCGCCGCGCGTTTCTCGGTGTTGTT
>JAOUGR010000409.1 GCA_029857655.1 Gammaproteobacteria bacterium
CCGGCGGTCGCAAGCACCCTCTGGATAATTGAACGGCGCCAGGGCCGCTATCGGGTCAAGCCGGGCCCAGGTTGCCCGGCTGCGGACTTGCTTTCGCGCATGACGATAACCGCGACCCCGGAGAGCGTCATTACTCCGCCGATAATCATGCGCCAGTCCAGCACGTCGCCCAGAAACAGGATGGCAAATGCGACACTGAATAAGGGGGCCATTACCGTGAGCGGAGCAATGCGAGACATCGGATAACGGTGCACCAGCGCGAAGTAGGCGGTGTGCGCAAAGAGACTCGCGAGCAGAGCCGAGTAAAGCACTGCAGCTGCACCTGTCAGATCGACGTTTCGAAGGCTCTCGATCTGCCCCTCCTCCAGCCAGAACGTCAACATCAGGAACACCGGAAGGCTTCCCCACGAAAGCCAGGCTTGCAGTTCAAGGGCATTCAGGTCGCGCACACGCTTGATGGCGACCAGTCCGATCGCGCCGATAAATGCTCCGACAACGATCAGTGCGAGGCCCTGCCAGGACTCCATGACGTGCGGATTGAACCCAAGCACGACAACCCCCGCGAATGACAGGGCGATACCGAGCGACCGTCGCCAGTGGATGTGCTCGCCGAGCATGACCACCGACAGGATTGTCGCGAATGGCACGCCGAGCTGCCCGGCGATCGCGACCGAGGACATGTTTTTCGAAAGCGCCACGCCCGTGTACATGATCGCGAACTGCAGGCCGCCGCCAAAAACCGCTGCAATGAGGAGCCAGCGCATTTCGCCGCGCCTGACGCGCAACCACGGCAGCACCGCCAGCCCCACGATCAGGAACCGGAGAAATCCCAGGAATACCGGTGGAAAACGGTCGACGCCGACCTTGATCGCGACGAGGTTGAAACCCCAGATCGCGTTTATCAGGATCATCTGCAGGTGGTGCCGCTGACTGACCTCGGTCATCAGGATTCGATGGTCAGTTCCTCCGCCGGCGGGCGGAGATTGTAGTCCGAACCCATCGCGTGACCGTATGCACCCGCGTCGGCGATCAGGAGGATGTCACCCTCGGATGAACGCGGCAGTTGCCGGTCGTGGCCCAGCACGTCGCCACTCTCGCAGATCGGACCGACCACGGTGTAATGCATCACAGACGGCTCATCAAGACGCGTCAGATTGACGATTACGTGATACGAGCCGTACAGGGCGGGTCGCAGCAGGGAGTTCATGCCGGTCGCCACGCCAAGATACTGCGCGTCCCCCTTGCCCTTCAGCTGGGTGACGCGTGCTAGCAGGACGCCAGCGGCCGCAACCAGGTAACGGCCCGGTTCCAGCCATAATTCCGGCGCTGGTCGTGCAGCGCGAAATCGCCCAAGCGCCGCATCGAGTTTCTCCAGGTCGATAGCTCGCCGGTCCGGTCGGTCCGGGACCCCCAGGCCGCCGCCGATATTGAGGACGACGACACCGGGGAATTGTGCGGCCGCCCCAGTGAGGATGCGCGCGGTTTCGACCCAGCCGGCGACAGCGAAATTGCCGCTGCCCGCATGTGCGTGAAGTCCCACGATCGTCGCTTCGCAGTGATCCGCCTCCTGGCGCAACTCAGCGAGTTCGATCAACGGCACGCCAAACTTCGATTGCGCGCCCGCTGTGCGGACCTTCTGGTGGTGACCGCGGCCACGGCCGGTGTCGATGCGCACGAAGATTTCGCGGCCGCGGAACATGCCGCTCCAGTTGCGCAGCGCGTAGAGATTGTCCACCGTGACGCGGATTCCCTGCTCGAGTGCCCACTGGTACTCCGCACGCGGCGCGAAATTCGGTGTAAACAGCAATCGCTCACGCGCGATGCCGGGGACTGATTGCAGCACGCGCTCGACTTCGCCACGCGATACGCATTCAAATGACAGGCCCTGCGCGGCGATGGCCTGCAGGATCGCTGGATGCGGATTGGCCTTCATGGCGTATAGCACTCGCGCCACCGAGCGCATGCCAGACAGCAAGCGCGCCTGTGCGGTTACCGTCGTCAGGTCGTAGACGTAGGCACATTGCCGGTCGCCGAGCGCGACGAGCAGTGCGTCGCGGTTCCTGCGCCACCAGCTGTCACGATCGGTCAGGGCGCCCGGGGAAATTTTCGTCAGATTTCGTCCGGGTCGTACTCGGACAATTCGCGCTTCAAGCGCCTTTCAGCCAGCATGTCCTCCACCTTGCTCCAGGCGGATTGCTGAACCGCTTTGCGCGCACCCTTGGGGCGGCGTTCCACGATGACTAATTTGTCGAGGTCACCATCCTGGTCGCCGCTGGGCTCCCCGAGAAACTCATCCTCGAGGTCAAAGGACTCATCATTGCGCTCTTTCATTCGGATGAATTCCCAGCGAAATCAATGATATCCACCAGAAACCACACATGTTTCGGGCTGCGCAATATATACGAAAAGTTTTAGTTATCAACTGCCCTGCCGATATTGCGGCCTGACCGGCCGGCCGGC
>JAOUGR010000412.1 GCA_029857655.1 Gammaproteobacteria bacterium
GTGCTGTTCGGCGGTCAGCCGTTCAGGTACACCCAGCCCTTCGGCAGCTACGTGATGGAAAACGTGCTGTTCAAGATCAGCTTTCCGGCGGAGTTCCATGCGCAGACGGCGGTGGAATGCGCGATGCAGCTGCACCCGGCGATGCGCGGGCGCCTCGACGAGATCGAGCGCATCGTCATCGAAACACAGGAACCGGGCGTGCGCATCATCGACAAGACCGGGCCGCTCGCGAATCCGGCGGATCGCGATCACTGCATCCAGTACATGGTCGCCGTGCCGCTGATCTTCGGCCGCCTGACCGCGGCAGACTACGAGGACGGTGTGGCCCACGACCCGCGCATCGACGCGCTGCGATCGCGCATGGTCGTGCGCGAGAACCCGCAGTTCACGGCTGACTACTACGCCGCGGACAAGCGCTTCATCGGCAATGCGATCCAGGTGTTCTTCCGGGATGGCACGAGCAGCGAGCGCGTGCGCGTCGACTGCCCCATCGGCCATCGCCGCCGGCGCACCGAGGGATACCCGGTGCTGGTGAAGAAGTTCGAGTCCTCGATCGCCGCCGTATTCCCCGAGCGGCAGTGCCGGCGCATCCAGGCGCTGTTCGCGGACACCGGTCGCCTGGACGCGATGCCGGTCGACGAGTTCGTCGCCGAATTCGTGCGCAACTGACGCCGGGGGCTCAGTCCCCGAACATGGAGAGCTGGGCGCGGTCGCGGGCCGCGCGCCGCAGGGCGCTGCGCGCTGCCGCCGGCTTGCGGGGCCGCGGGAGCGCCTCGACCCCGGCCAGACCGGCGATGAAGCGGGCCAGCGCGTCCAGGGCGTCCCGCTGCAGGGAATAGATGATGAAGCGCCCGCGCGGCCGGGCCTCCAGGATGCCGGTCCGGCTCAACTCCTTCAGGTGAAACGACAGCGTGGATGCCGGGCAGCGGATCGAGCGGGCAATGTCCCCCGCCGCAACTCCCTTGGCCCCCGCCCCGGCGACCCGGGCCAGGATCTCGAGTCGGGTCGCCTGCGCCAATGCGGCGAGGATTGGTACCTGTTGCTGGGCTGTCTGGTCCGCCATGGTCCCGGCCTCTATCGATAATCGTGGAAGTATAGAAACCAATTTCTTGACCTGGCGCAAGAAATGATGCCGTTAGCCTCTTCCCATCCCGGGAAATCGCGCTATATTCAGGTCGTATCGATTTGATGTAACGGGGAATCTCGAATCGATGCACGGTGTCCTGGCAACAGGTAAACAGTATCTTTCCATCAAAATCGAATTGATTGGGCAATCAGGGAGTCAGAAACACCGTGAGTGCTGCCGCCTGGGAGAGTCTGTACAAGGCCACACTGGAACTGGCCAAACCGTCTGCACAAAAACAACGTCTGACCGACGCGTTCACGCGTCACCTGCTCGATTTGCCCGCCGAAGAGATGCCTGGCGACCTGCGTCAGGACTTCGAGGCGCTGCGGCTTTCCATGACCCGCGTGCGCCCGCTGCAGGGCGAGTCGCCGGTCGCGGCCACGGTCCGCAAGATGTCGATCGGCGAGGCGGACGCCTGCGCGGCGCGCATCATCGCGTTGCTCGATTCGCTGCACCGGATCATGGCGGCGGCATCGGCCAAGGCCGGCCAGACCCCGGCCCGGGCGCCCTCGATCTCGGACACGAGCCTCACGCGGATTCCGACGCTGATCAGCGTCAATCGAGCTTGAATTCGACCACGTCCCAGCGCGTCGTATCCTCGTGACGCGCCTGGCGGCGGATGGCGTCGCCCATTTCGCGGCCGTTCCAGGGCACCACTTCATCGGCCATCTCACGCAGCTTCGCCGGCACCGGTTCGGTGACGCCGAACGGCTCCATGACGATCAGCGGCTTCTCGCAGGACTGCGCGTAAAGCGCCTGGTACTCGACCAGCACCGGATCGCGCTGGTACAGGGACGACAGCAGGATCACGACCTCGGCGTCGGTAATCTGGCGCCGCAGGTCCTCGCGGATGGCTTCTTTTTCCTTGCTGCGCGGCGGCTTCTCCGGCGTCGCGAGATTGGTGTAGAAGAAATTCGGCTGGCTCTCGAGGTATTCGAACACGCGGAAGTAGGATTCATCCGGTTCGAAGAGATGGGTGACGAATAGCCGGATCGGGTTGTTTTCCGTCACGGGTGGCGCCCTCGATGCTGGCCTGCGCCTAGAATACGTCTTTTGCGTGGGATCGGGTACCGGAACCGCCGATGCGACTGCTCGTCTACAACATCCGCTACGCGACCGGCACCGGTCCGTCGTTCCACCTGCCCGTGCCGGGCGCCGGCTACCTGCGCAGCAGCCGCCAGGTCCTGGAACGCATCACGGATTTCATCAAGGAGCGCGATCCCGACATCGTCGGACTGATCGAGGTTGATACCGGCTCGATTCGCAGCGGCATGATCAACCAGGCCGAGTTCATCGCCAGCCACCTGTCCCATTTCTCGACGTATCAGTGC
>JAOUGR010000081.1 GCA_029857655.1 Gammaproteobacteria bacterium
CAGCTGGTCGTTAGTGGGGCCGATCTCGAACGGTGTCGCTGTGTCGTCAAATGTACGTTTCGGAATGGCGTCGTAGAACAGCCGGGCGGAAAAGATTCCTTCCTTGCCGATCGTTACCGCCGCGTCACGCGAGTCCAGGCCGAGCTTGTGGCCCTCGTAGGCGACGTACCAGCCTGATTCCGCGCGCGACTTGCCGTTGACGTCGGCAATCGCGTAGCCGCCGCTCTGGTCGAGGCCGGTGTAGTCGCCGAACTTTGCCGAGCCGTCACTGACGTTGAGGGCACCGACCGTCGCAGTGACCTCGCTGCCGATCTGGAAGGGGCATCGCTCGCACTTCCATTCGGAAGTGTCGATCTCGGCCGGCAACGCGGCCCGGAGCGGCGACAGAATCGCTGCGACCGCGCCCGCCAGCAGGAGATTGCGTGAGCCTTTCATGTTGTCCTTTGAGCCGTTCATTTGGCTATCCCGCTGTCAGGCCGCTCACCGGGTGAGGCTGCGCCCCGACGGATGATTGGAGCCATGGACCTGCGCATGGCAGTTGGTGCAGCTGCCCGCCACCACCGCCGGCGAGGGTGCCGCGCCGCCCGGCAGCCCGCTCGGGCCGTAGGCGACGGACGGATGGCCCGTGGCCGAGTGGCACGTCTGGCACAGGAACGGTGGGCGCTGCTTCAGCATCGCCGGATGGATCGACCCGTGCTGGTCGTGGCACAGCGTGCAGTCCTCGGCGACCGGCGCGTGCTCCCACACGAACGGACCGCGGAGGTCCGCGTGGCAGGAGTAGCAGGTCTCGTTGACCGTTGCGCCCTTCAGCGCCGCCTTGGTCGTCGAGCCGTGCGGCTGATGGCAGGACGAGCAGGCCATCTCGCCCTGGCGGATGGGATGCGCATAGGGCTTCAGCGAGTTCGCTTTCTGCGTCTTGTGGCAGTCAAAGCAGACCTCCGCCTGGGTGCCGGTGCGCAACACCTGGTCGGCCGGGTCATGCACTTTGTGGCAGTCGGCGCAGGACAGCCCGGCCGAAGCATGGCCCGAAGCCGCCCACAGGTGCTTGGTGCTGGACTCGTGACAGCCGAGGCACATGCCGTTCCGCGTCTCGACGCTGGCCTTGGAGTCCGGCGTGAAGCGAATGACTTGCGACAGCTTTCCGTCGGTCAGGGTCATGCTGGCATGCAGAGCACCCGGGCCGTGGCAGGATTCACACTGCAATTGCCCGTGGCCGAATGGCGCGTCCGCATTGCCGGGAGCGCCGTGCTTGGTCTTGAAGATACTCTCGACTTTGGCGTTGCCGTGGCAAGCAAGGCAGGTGTCCGCGCCCTTCTCGCTGTACGTTGGCGCCGAAGCCGGGTCGTCCGCGGCCAGGCTCGCGTGCGGGACGCCGAGCAGGCCCAGACCTGCAACTACCGCCAGTGCGGCGCCCCAGGCGAGATCAGTCCGGTGGAGTCTACGACCGAAGCGGATGGTGTATTTCACGGTCGTTACCGCCGTCCGGCACCGGGCTTACCCGATGCCGGACGGCGCTCCCTCAGTTGTAGCGGTATTCGCCGACGCGATGCTTGATCTTGACATCCTGGTCCCGGCCCTGGCCATGGCACAGCTGGCAGGTCTCGACCGGGTTGATTGTCGAGCCGTCCGCGTTCTTGGTCGCCGCGAAGTTGCCGCCGTTCTGCTCCATGTGCGTCCTGGCAATGCCGGAGTCGTGGCAGCCGGAGCAGATCGCCGCATTCGGCGACATCGCCGTGTCGTCAACCGTCGTGCTCAGCGAGTCGATGCAGGCCTGAAACAGGTACGCACCCGTCGTCGGGTCGCGGTTGGCGTTCGCGCCGACACAGCCGGGGCCAGACGCGATCGAGGTCGCGAACACCGCCGCCGGGTCGACCGGGTAGTAGGTGTTGGGCTTGTGGCAGCCCTCGCAATTGTTGAGCTTGCCAGGGTATCCGAGCTCCTCGGGCACGGCATCGAAGTAGAATCCGTGCGAATGCAGCTTGTGGATCATGTGCTTGAAGTCGAACACTTCATTTGTGTTGACTTCCGCCGACTGGATGTTCGTGGGGTTGTGGCAGGTCGCGCACAGCTCAGTGTTGCTGGTGCGATTGTTGCCGTGCAGTGACAGGTTCTTGTGGCAGTCGTTGCAGCGATTGACGTCGACAATCGCACGGCGGGGCGTGGGCGACGCGTCGTTGAAGTTGAATACCACGCCAGCCGACGAGGCGATCGGTAGCCGCGTGACGATTGGCGTAAACGACGGCTGCGCCGCACTCATCGCATAGATGCGGCCCTCGATGAACGCTTCGGCCGAGCCGCCGAACGCCGCGGCCGGCATCGAGTAGGGCAGCGCGCGGGTGTACGTCCCGTCGACGTTCGCGACCGCCGGGTTGGCGGCCTGCGGTGGCAGGCCGACCGGGACGGTGGTCCAGTAGTTCGCACCACCGTAGCCAGTGAAGGCTGCGAAGGCCGTGCCGTCGACCACGATCGAGAAGGTCGTGGCGCTGACACGCGTGACCGTGTAGACGTTGCTGTTGAGGTTGGTGCCGAAATCACCCGGCATGACGGCGAACTTCACCGACTGTCCGGTCTGCAGGTTGTGGCTGGCATTGGTCGTGAACACGATCGGGTTGGCGCTGGTCGCCGCCGTAATGGTCAGGTTCGGCCTGAACGACGTCGCGGGCGTCATCGGTGACGTGCCCACCTGGCCTTGCAGGAGCGGCGTAGTCACCCAAGTGCCCGGGACATTGTTGACCGTCGCCGTCGTCCAGCCGGGAACCGTCGGCGGAGCCGACTGTATGGTCGCAAAGTTTCTCGTCGTCCAGCCGACGCGCGCGGTCATCGCCGAGCCCGAATTCAGGCCAAACTCGGGGTCGGTCAGCTTGATCACGGTCGGTGTGCTCGGACAGGTGCCCGTCGAGCTGAAACCCTCGGCACACTTCGTGATCTTGGCCGTGACCAGCGGGAACTCGCCCGGCAGGACCTTGCAGCCCTTGGTTGCGGGGGGGCAGGCCGTCGCCCCCGGCGTGCCGTCGGCCTGCACGGCCGCGACTTTCACGACCTCGAACTTGTAGTTCGCCGCAAGACGTTCCTCGGGGTCGAACATCGCCACCGGGAGGTTCGCCACGGGATCCCACATCCGCCACTTGCCACCGTCAATGTTGGAGTTCTGACCGTGGCAGTCGAGACACTGTGTGTTGTCCACCTGCTCATGGCCGCCCTGGACGGTGGCGGTCGAGTCCGTGGAGACGGAGTAGATGCGACCGGATGCGTCCAGCTTCGCAGTCGGGTCGGCCCAGAAGTCCGTCGGGTCGGCCGGGTTGTCGCCGTCGTGGCAGGTGCCGCAGACGGTCTTATTGGAGTAGCTCTTCCAGTGGTCAGCGTCGGGCGCGTCGGCGACGCTCTCACGATGGCAGGTCTGGCAATTGCGCTGATCCTGCGGGAACACGATTTCCTTTGCGTCAAACAGCGAACCGCCGTAGCCGTAGATGCTGTAGCCGTTGGGGCTGAACAGCTTGCTGCCGCGGTGGATCTTGTGGATCATCACCTTGAAGTCGACGGAGTTGCCGCTCTGCGGGTCCGTGGTGTACGGGTTGTGGCAGGTTACGCAGTACTGCACGTCGGAGCGGGCGCCGCCGTGGAGATTCAGCTGGTCGTGGCACGCGTCGCAGGCCGTGTTCGAGGCGATGTCGCGTGTCAGGAAGCCGCTCGTGGCGCCGTCCGAGGGTCGCCAGGTGTACACACCGTTGGTCGAGGCGATATAGATCGAATCCTCGGAGCAGGTGACGTCACCCGCTGCGCAGCCCGTCACCGCCGCATTGCGGTACACGCGGAACTCCATGCCCAACCGGTGGGTCAGCGTCGAATCGTACACCGGTGCCGTCGGGTCGTTCGGGTCCGCGGCAGTGATGTTCTTGGCCATCTTGTAGACGTAGACGCCGCCGCTGCTGGCAGCGGCCGGACAGTTCGCCGCAATAGCCGGGGGCGCGGGACGCGGATCCGGCGCCGACGAGCAGTCCACGAACGTGCCGGCGCTCATGGCCTCGGTGGTCGCCTGCAGTGCGTTCCGCGTGCCGGGCCAGGTGACACCCGCGGGCGGCGTTCCGAGCAAAGCGATCGTATTCGTATAAGCACGCCACTCGCTGGACGCCCCGCCCACGCTCGGGTACAGCCTGGCCATGACGACGCGCGACGCAGCAGCCGCGAGTCCCCTGCGCCCGAGGCCGTTCTCGTCCTTCAGCGTGAAGACGATGACTGGCTTGCCGTCGGCCGGAATGGTGACGCTGCTGGTTGCGGCGGTCATGAACTTGACGCTCGAAATGCCGTTCGAGTCCACCAGCGGCAGGGTGCCAGAGGCTCCCGTTCCGCCCGTGCCACCCGTGCCACCCGTGTCGCCGGGAGGGCCGGCGACGCCTGGGTTGCCATCTTCGCCGGCGCAGCCGGCGAGTGCGGCGAGTAACAGACCTGCCAGCGTGATGCTGAGCAGGCGCCCGAATGAACTGTGCTTTGTGGCGAACATGGCGGTTCGCTGCTCCTTTTTGTCGCCGCGCCCGGTCGCGGCCCTGAACCCACGCGTCCCCGCACCCGTGCGGTTACGCGACTGCGGTGCTCGAAAAAGACCCCGGGGGACCGTTTCGACACCGACCTGCGGGCTGTCCGTCATGGCACCGCAGGTTTTCTGTCTTTGAACCGCCGATTTCCACGAGGCGGAACTTCACGAATTCACCACAGCAATGATAGAGGACGGGAATGGCTGGGGCCCTGATCTGGGTCAACTCTGGAAAGCGCGAGTTTAGACGGGCAAATGCGGGATTTCCCGGCCCGGTTTTCCAACAGGAAATCGCGCTTTCACCCGACCATTTGCGCTGGAATACGGATTTTGCGCGGTTGGTACGCAGCAACACCGGGGCACGCGCCTCGGATAATGGGCGGCTCGCAAGATTCGGCCCCAGATTGCCGAGAATCGCAGCCAGCTCCGCCGCGCGCTGCCGTGCCGGCCTCCAATGGATGGTGGCGGGATCGCCGGCCAACGACGTCGTCGGCCTGGCGAAGCGGTTCCTGAAAAATAAATTACGCGGCGGACCGCGGCGATGTACCGCGATGTGTCAGGTATCGAGTATTTTTCGCCTCCCGGTCGGCGGGGTTCTCCGTCGGGATTGCGCTGGCGTTGAGCGGGGTTTCCCGGCTGCTGGCGGATCGCACGGCGCCGATCGCGTTTTTCGCATTGCAGTCGTGCGAAACTGTCGATCTGGATTCCGTTGCGCTTCAGAAGGACAACTGGGGTGGCAAGGTCCGTGCCGTGCTGGCAAAGCGTCTCGGCACGCCCACGATTCCGCAGATATTTGTCGGCGCCCGCCCGCTTCAATCCTCCATCAGGAAACAGCGCAGCTGCTCGCTGCGGCTGGGGTGCCTGAGTTTCCTTAGCACCTTCGCTTCCATCTGCCGGATGCGCTCGCGTCACGGTGCCGCAACTTCGCTTTCAGCCCGGTGGAACAGGCGGCGCAGCACTGCCCGAAGCCAGGAGTGTGCGGCGTCGCTCGTGGCCGAGCGGTGCCACAGCATGCGCACGTCATAACGGGTGGCCGCATCCGGGAGCTCCCACACCCGCACGCTGTAGCGCGAGGCAAGCGTTTCGGCGTACATCTGCGGCACGATTGCCAGCAGGTCGGTGCGAGTCACCAGTTCCGGCAGTGCACCGTAGTGGCGCGTGCGCAGCACGGCGCGATCGATGAGCTTGAGCTGCTTCAGCATCAACTCGACATTACCGTGAAACGTTGCCGTCGGCGCTGCGACGACGAGCGATGCTCCCGCCAGTTGACTTGCGGTCAGAGCCTTTTCAACGCGGCCGACCGCCGGTTTCCAGTCGGCTCCGGTGATCGCGACGAACCGCTCCTGGAACAGCGACTCGCTGTCGATACCGCTGTGCGCCGGCTGCAGGATGCCAATTGCCACGTCGATCTCGCGCGCCTCGAGCGCTGCGCTCACCTGGGTTTCTGCCACGGCGACGTTCGATACGTGGCTGTGCGGTGATTCCTCACGCAAGGCCTGCGCGAGCGCCGGCAGGAACAGGATCTCGCCGAGGTCCGACAGCGACAGGCGCCAGTGCGCGCTGCTGCTCTGCGCGTCGAAGGTCTCGGCGCTGAGAACGGTCGATTCCAGCGCCTGCAGCTGTGCGATCACGGCCGGCGCAATGCGCTGCGCGGTGCGCGTGGGATGCAGGCCGCGCGGCGAGCGCACGAAGAGCTCGTCGCCGAAGAACTGGCGCAGGCGGGCCAGCGCATTGCTGGTGGCGGGCTGCGACAAGGCGAGCTGGCGGCCGGCGGCCGTCACCGACCCGGTGCGATAGATGGCAACGAGCACGCGTAGCAGGTTCAGGTCCAGGTGGCGGAAGTTCATGTGGACAGCATATCCATATGATGAATGTCACGGATTCTGACAATCAATTATGCGAATGACCAGTCCCGACCTAGACTCTTCGAGGAACCGGGATCCAGGGCGCGCGAGCGGTGTCGGCAAAGCGGACGCCAGAGGACGCAAGCTCTTGTTGCAGATCATGATTCAGGGTCGGGGTGGCCAGGGCGCACAGACGGCAGGCAACCTGCTGGCGATGGCGTTCTTTGCCGCGGGGCGCCAGGTCCAGGCCTTCTCCAGCTATGGCGGCGCGCGGCGCGGCACGCCGGTGAGTTCCTTTATACGTATCGCCGACCGGCCGATCCGCGTGCGCTGCGACATCGAACAGGCTGACGCGATCCTCTGTTTCGACGCAAGCCTGCTCGAGGGCCGGTTGCTCGCGACTGCGCGCGCCGACACGCTGATCGTCGTCAATTCGTCGCGGTCGCCCGACTACTACGCCCGGACGCTGCCCGGCTACCACGTGATTCCGGTCGACGGCATTTCGATCTCGCGCCGTCACGGCCTCGGACGCATCGTCAACTCAAGCCTGCTCGGCGCGTTCGCCCGCGCCATCGAGGCGCCCCCTCTCGAGGTGCTGACCCGCACGCTGATCGCGGAGGCGCCGGCGATGCACGCGGAGAATGTCGCCGCCTGCGAGGAGGGCTATCGCTACGTCGATGCCCAGCTGCAAAGCATGCCGTTGGAAAGGACGGCATCGTGAGCGCGAGCGATCCAGTCCCGAGCATCTGGACCACCGGCACGACCGAGGTGTTCAAGACGGGCACCTGGCGCTCCGCATTGCCGCAGTACATCCATGCGCCCTCGCCGTGCCACACCGCCTGCCCGGTGCAGGGCGACATCGCTGGGTGGATCGGCCTTGCGCGCGCACGCGACTTTCGCGGCGCGTGGGACATTCTCACCCGCCACAATCCGTTTCCCGCCATCGCCGGTCGCATCTGCCACCACCCCTGCGAAACGGCTTGCAATCGCGCTTCCTTCGACGAGTCCCTCGCGATCTGTCGGCTGGAGCGCTACGTCGGCGATCTCGCGCTGGCGGAGGGCTGGACTTTCGCAGCGGTCCCGGTCGAGCGCACGGAGCGCATCGCGGTGGTGGGCGGCGGCCCCTCGGGATTGTCGGCAGCGTTCCACCTGCGCCGGCGCGGTTACGCGGTCACGCTGATCGAGTCCGCTGCCGAGCTCGGCGGCCTGATGCGCTACGGCATACCGCCGTATCGCCTCGCGCGCTCCGTGCTGGACGGCGAGATTGACCGCATCATCGCGCTGGGGATCGACGCACGTTGTGGCGCAGCCTTGGCCACGCCTGCTGACTTCGAACGGCTGCGCGCCGAATACGACGCCGTCTACCTTGCCATCGGCGCCCGGCGCCAGAAACGCCTGCCGCAACTCGATTACACGCGGCCCTGGGTGATGGAGGGCGCTGACTATCTCGCCCGCGCGAATGGGGGCGCCCCACCCGCACTCGGCCGGCACGTCGTCGTGATCGGCGGCGGCAGCGCGGCATTCGACGTCGCACGCAGTGCACGGCGCGCCGGTCATGAGGTCACAATTCTCGCCCTGGAAAGTGCAGCGCAACTGCCGGCGCAGCGCGAGGAAGTTGCAGAGGCCGCCGAAGAGGGCGTCAAGCTGCTTGCCGGCACGATGCTTGCCGCTGCGGTTGAATCCGGCAATGCGGGTGTCACGCTGCAATGCATGCAGGTCCGGTTCGAGGCGGGTGCCCAGCGCGGC
>JAOUGR010000414.1 GCA_029857655.1 Gammaproteobacteria bacterium
TGACGATAGACGAACTGGTGGATGTCGCAGAGGTACTGCTGCAGTTCCCAGGCCTCGCGGAACGGCGGCGTGACCAGCTCGATCAGCGCCTCGGAGTAGTCGGTCGTGATGTGCGGATGGGTCAATGTCGAGCCGAGCGCGCTTGGGTGCGGCGCCTGCGAGATGCGGCCTTCCGGCGTGACCCGCAGCGCCTCGCGCTCGACGCCTTTCAGTCCGCCGGTCAGCACCCCGCGCTCGCGGGCATTGACGAGGCCCGCGAGGCGGCGTTCGAACTGGCGGTCCAGGCGTGGCGTGGGCATCGGTCACGCCATTCTGCGGCCGCCGGCAAACTTAAGTCGAGCCGGTCGCAAAACCCGGTTCGACGATCTTGGTGCGGGCTGCCGGCCGGCGTAGATTGGGGCCTGCCGCTTTCAGCCGCCGTTCACCTGCCGCGAGGCATGTTGGAGCCATGCAGAAGAACCCTGCCGCATTGCTGACGCTCGCCGCCGCCCTGCTCTGGGCGAGCCAGGCCGGCGCCGATTCGTTCCGCTGCGGCACGCGGCTCGTGACCGACGGCGACAGCATCGACAAGGTCGAGGCGCTGTGCGGCGCGCCCGACAGCATCCAGCGGCGCGAGGTCCTGCAGCGGCCGATCCGCTGGTACCGCGGCCGCCCCTACTACACCACCTACGAACCGGTGCCGATTCCCATCGAGTACTGGACCTACAACCTCGGACCCAACAAGCTGATGCGCCGCCTCAAGTTCGAGGACGGCCTGCTGGTGGACGTCGAGACGCTGAGCCACGGCTACAATCCGCCCGGTGACTGAGCCGCTGATACGCCCGATCCGTGCCACCGACGATGCCGCGGTTGCGGTCATCATCCGCGAGGTCACGGCGAGCTTCGGCGCCATCGGCCCCGGGTATGCCAGCAGCGATCCCGAAGTGGGCGCGATGTCCGCCGCCTACGACGGTGCGCGCTCTGCCTGCTTCGTGCTGGAGCAAGGCGGCCGGGTGCTCGGTTGCGGCGGCATCGCCCCGCTGGCGGGCGGGGAACCGGATGTCTGCGAACTGCGCAAGATGTACCTGCTGCCGGAGGCGCGCGGACGCGGGCTCGGCGAGCGGATGCTGCGTCACTGCCTGGAGGCCGCGCGCCTCTGCGGCTACCGGCGCTGCTACCTCGAGACGCTCTCCGGGATGGAGATCGCGCAGAAGCTCTATCTGAAGACCGGATTCGTCCGGCTCGCCGGGCCGCTCGGCGCGACCGGCCACAGCGGCTGCAACCGGCACTATCTGCTCGAACTCTGATCAGCGCTGCGTAGCGATCCAGCGGTCGATCTTCGCCTCCAGCACGTCGAGCGGCAGCGAGCCGTCCAACAGTACCTGGGCGTGGAATTCGCGCAGGTCGAAACGGCTGCCGAGCGCCTCGGCCGCCTTGCGGCGCAGGGCCTGGATACGCAGGTCCCCGATCTTGTAGCCGAGCGCCTGCCCCGGGTTGACGATGTAGCGCTCGACCTCGGCCACGATGTCGGTGCCGGCCAGCGAGCTGTTGTCCTGCATGTAGCGGATCGCGCGCTCGCGGCTCCAGCCTTGCGCGTGCAGGCCGGTGTCCACGACCAGGCGCATGGCGCGCAGCATCTCGTCGGACAGGCGGCCGTACCACTGCATCGGATCGGTGAACATGCCGAGTTCGCGGCCCAGCGATTCCGAGTACAGCGCCCAGCCCTCGACATAGGCGACGTTGCGCTCGAAGCGGCGGAAGCGCGGCAGGCCCGCCAGTTCCTGCTGGATCGAGATCTGGAAGTGGTGCCCGGGCGCCGCCTCGTGCAACGACAGCGTCTCGATGCCGTAGATCGGCTGCGCCTTCAGGTTGTAAGTGTTGACGTAGAAAGTGCCGGGGCGCGTGCCGTCGGCCGACGGTCCCTGGTAGGAGCCACCGGCGGCGGAGGCCGCGCGGAAGGCTTCGACTTCGCGCACCTCGTAACCCGCTGCCGGCATCACCGAAAAAAGCCGCGGCAACTCCGCATCGATCTGCTTCTTGACCCGGCGGAAGGCCGCCAGCAGGTCGGCCGGCTGCCGGAAATAGAACGCCGGTTCCTCCTGCACGTAGCGGAAGAACTCCGCCAGCGTGCCCCGGAAGCCGACGTCCCGCATCACGCCCTCCATTTCAGCGCGGATGCGCGCGACCTCGGAGAGCCCGATCGCGTGGATCTCGTCGGGCGTCAGCGAGGTCGTCGTCTGCCGCCGCACTTCGCTCGCATACCAGGCGGCGCCACTTGGCAGGTCAGACCAGCCGACGGTTTCGCGGCAGCCGGGCAGGTACTCGTCGCGGATGAAGTCGCGCAGCCGCCGGTAAGCCGGGTTCAGTTCGTCCACGATCAGGCGCGCGATGGCCGACTCGAGGCGCGCGCGCTCTGCTTCCGGCCAGTCCGGGGGCATCAGCGCGACCGGGCCGTAGAAGATGCTG
>JAOUGR010000413.1 GCA_029857655.1 Gammaproteobacteria bacterium
CAGCGCTGCCAGACGTACCGGCCGCGACGACCAGCGCCGGATGATCGTGGCAATTCTTCTATCGGGTATCGCTTCTTCTGCCCGTGACTTGCGCGCGGGGGCATTATCCCCGTCCAGCAATTCGCGCACTCGCTGTGCAAATTCTGGCGGCGTCGCGCCGCCGGGCAGCCACGTCCATTGCGCGCGCAAGAATTCCTCGGGCACCCGTGCATCGGCTTCGCGTGTCTCGTCAATCACCACTGGCACCAGGAAAGCCGCGTCATGCGCCATGTTCATCAGCCGTCGAGTGGCGAGGTTCCATTCGCCGCGGAAGTAACCCTCGGTTCGCGCATTGGTTTGCGCGGAAATCACTGGAATAAATAATGCGCAATCGTGGATCTGCTTCTTGATTTGCGCATCCCAGGCGTCACCCCCGCGCAAGGCGTTCTGGTCGAACCACACGTCAACGCCCACCGCCCGCAGGGACTCGCAGATGCGCCCGGCCGCCTCCGCATCCTGCGAGGCGTAGGAAAGAAAGACCGCACCGGAGGGGTGTGATTGATCTGGCATGGTTCGGCGCTAACCTGCTCTGGCGGTCGCGGCGAGAGTCACCGCGATTCTTTGGCTATCTCCAACCATGGCACGGGCCCCTGCAATGAGGGCAAGTTTGACACCCCCTAAACGATATTTGCCGCGGCTGGCCGCGGATCAGAGCCACTGCCGGACGGAAAGCGTACTTCGAAGGCAAGGCGCAAACTCCCTACGCTAACCGCTTGGTTTTCAAAGGGCTTTGGCGGGTCACGCGGCTGCACGGGACCCTGGCTTGACTCCCTTGGCAGTTTGAGTGCAGTGTAATGCGTCGAAGTGGGGGCGCAAACATGGTCGTGAGGCAATTCAGCGCCGCAGTAGTCGCGGCGACAGCGTGCGTGATATCGCTTGCAGGCCCGGCATGGGCCTGTGGCGACAAGCTGGTTGCATTGGGCGGCGGCGTCGGCTTCGAGCGGGTGATGGTGAGCCGGAATCCGGGAAACGTCATCCTGTTGCTCGAGCCCGGCACGGGCCTGAACGCGGCGAACGACAGATTCAATCTCGCCGCATCTCTCTCACTGGCCGGACATGAGGTTTTCATCGCGAAGAACGCCGATGAATTGCGTGCACGGCGTAACGCAGCAGCGCCGGATCTGATCCTGATGGATGCCTCGCGCGCCAATCAGATCGAAATCCCGCCGGTATCAGGTGGCACCGGCCCGGTGATCATGCCGATCGCTTATCTGGCGGATGGCAGCCTGGGTGCAGCGTCGTTTCAGCCGGCGAGTTGCGTGACAGTCGCCGATGGCCGCAAGGGCACACAGATTCTGAAGGCAGTGGAACACGCACTCAAGCTTCGCAGCCGCGGCCTGCCGCCCTGCGGGACGAGCACCGACAGCCAGAAGACATGAATCCCTTCCGGCCGCGACCTGCCCGCGCGGTTCTCGCGCGTGGCGCGACGTTGTTATGCCTCACGCTGACTTCGATGGCCGCGCAGGCTCAGGCCTGGCTTCCCGAAAAAGGAAGCTTGAGTTTTTCGTTGAATCACAGCGAAGCCCTGAACAAGAAGCACTACACGTCCACTGGCGACGAGATTGACGTCGGCCATACGGATCTGACGGTCGAGAGCTTCGCCGGAAGCTACAGTCCGAGTGATCGCGTGCAGGTGCGCGCTGTATTGCCATACGTCACGACCAGGTACCGCGGTCCCGGACTTGGCGGTCACGACACCGAGATCGACAACGGCAGTTGGCACAGCGCTGTGACCGACCTGCAGCTATCGGTACATTTTCAGGTCACCGATGGTCCCATTGCATTCGCTCCTTATGTTGGCGTGATCATCCCGATTCAGGGTTACGTGGTGCAAGGCCATGCGGCACCGGGAAGGGGGCTGAACGAGTACTGGGTCGGGATGTATGTCGGCAGCAGTTTCAACGAATGGATACCGCGAATGTATGTGCAGGGGCGCTTCAACTACGCCTTCGTGGATGAAGTCGCAGGAATCGCGCATGACCGCAACAATGCCGATCTGGAAATTGGGTACTTTCTGAACTCGAACTGGAGTATCCGCGTGCTCGCGGCGTGGCAGGACACGCTGGGTGGCATTGACGTGCCGGTTCCCGTGACGGGCGCGTTGTTTCCCTATCACGACAGGCTGGCTTCAGAAAGCTACGTCAAGATCGGTGGCGGCACCGCGTGGGCTATCAACGATCGGTGGAGTACGTACGCGTTCTACATGGAGGCGGTCGAAGGCAAGAATGGCCACAAGACCGATCATTCGATGGCGGTCGGCGTCAGTTACGGCTTCGGCGGTCCGCTGCACCGCCGCCGTCAGTGAAGGGGACGTTACCTTCCTGAGGGGCGCAGCCCCCTTTGCGCACACGGTGCTGTGCGGAAATGGCGCCGGACAGATTCAAGGGCTTTTGGAAAGACTAATTT
>JAOUGR010000415.1 GCA_029857655.1 Gammaproteobacteria bacterium
CGTCCTGCCAATCAGCTGCAAGGCGGCGTCTTGGCCGCGCTGGCACTGATGCGGGTGTGGGCTTCTGGGTAGCCGAGCATTGAACGGGAGCTTATGCCTCGGGGTGGACGCGCGCCAGCGCGGCCAGCCGCCTTGTCAGCTGCATTGGCTTGTTAGAACGCCGCCGTTGTGGAGGTGGCGCCTTCCCACTCGACGTCAGCCGTCCAAACGGGTACCTCCCGCGACGGCGCCGGATCGAATGCCGGCGCGTCTTGTGGAAGCGGCCGTTAGTCACCCGGGCGGATAGTGGAGGCATCGGTGGGTCGCAGCTCGGCGCAGGCGTTTGGCTCGACCGTCCACATCGAATTGGACACCTTCCAGACACCGTCAATCTTGGCGAATGAGAACACATCGACGCCGCAATGACTGGCCGCGCCATCGGTCTGGAATTCGTACGGCGCCCATACCAACGCCATGGCCCCACGAATCATGACGGTGGGCGACCAGTATCGCTCGCGGTACGTGTGTTCGTCGGCACGCTCCGGCGCGACCCAGTACTTATTGGAGCGGGCGACGACGTCCCAGCCGCCGTCTTCACGGGCGACGTGTCGATAGGTCATACCCTCGGGCGTCTGGCGCGCATCCATCGCGGAGAGGTCGTTCGCGGAGATCTCGTGCATGTACGCGTCCATCACGGCGAGCACTGCGGCCTCCTCTGCGGGCTGACTCCCCGCTGGATTCACCGGCGGGGCTTGCGGTGCGCACGCGGTCAATGCCACTGCCAAAATCAGGTAGACCTTCCGGAGCATATCGCCCCCCGTGTCAAGACAGACTGTGAAGGAGTATCACAAGAGCGTCGCACCTGCGCGGAGCAATCGCAGCCAGGCCGGCGGCGTTCTAACGTCCGCGATCAGCGGCGGCGCGCAGTCGGCGCGCCGCTTGCTGATCAAAACCTAGGGAAGCCGCTTGCAGTTCCTGCAAGCGGCGTGACGACAAGCGTTGACCGCTGCATCGCATAGTTAGGCCGCTGATTGCTCTTCAGATTCCCAGCCAGGGAAGACCAGAACGGCCGGGTGGCACTTCAAGGCTCGAGCGAGAACCTTGGCCCTCTCAACGCCCAAGCGGACGCGGCCATTCTCAATTGCCGAGATGGTGGTCTGGGGAATACCGGTGAGCTTAGCGAGCTGGTTCTGGCTGAGCTCCTGCAACTCGCGAACGATGCGCACGGAGTCGCCAACCGAAACCTTCACACGACGCTTGGCGGGACGGAATTCACTCATTACTCAGCGCCTCCGATAGTCATGTGGTGTTACTTCGACCACCTGGAATAGCAGCTGTGATGCAACCACGCGATAAATGACGCGGTACTGCGAGTTAAGCCGAGAAGAGCGGTGACCCTGCCATTTGCCGGAAAGAGCCTCGTCCCGGAACCCGCGAATCGCCCTCAGACCCAGAGGTCCGGAAATCCTCGCGATGTCCTTCCACTTTTCATAACGCTTCTGAATCTCGAGTGGAGCTGAATCCAGCTGCTTGCCGGTACGTGGGTGTTCCACAATCTGCCACATGCCGTATTGTGCCTAGACCATATATAGTCTGTCAACGCCCTCCGATCAGCGGCGGCGCGCAGTCGGCGCGCCGCTTGCTGGCCAAAACCCTTGGGTGTCGCTTGCAGTCCCTGCAAGCGGCGTGACGATAAGCGCCGAACGCTGCATCGCATTGTTAGGTTTCACTCCTTGGCACGCGGGACCGGCGTCTTCGCGAGCCGATCCGCCATACGTGTCTGCCAACCAGGGCCGGTCGCTCGCCACCGCTTTACCACGTCGGGTGGCAGGCGCAAGGAAATGAGCTGACGCGGATTGGGCGAGCGCGGGCGACCGCCCTTATTGACGACCGCACGGGACAACATTTCGTCCGTGAGCTCTGGTAACTCCTTGTATTCCGAGCGCCTGATGCGGTGGGCATCGACGCGGGAAAGGTTAGAGCCCAAAGAACGGCGCGAGGCGGATTTGCTCACGGCGATTTGCCTTTCTCATGCTGAAAATGTGGCGGTCCGCGCCACGCGGGGTGTAGCCCACAACCACTAAGCGGCCTTCAAGTCGGCCGTAACAGATGAGCCGCTTTTCGCCATAGTCCTGGCGTGTGTCCTCAACCTCTACCGTCAGTCCAGCGAAAACGATGGAGGCGTCCTCGAAGTCGAGGCCCCGATCCCGCAAGGTCCTCTCACGCTTGTCGGGATCGTAGGTGATCGCCATAGGTTAGTGTATATACATTAACCTCTAGCGACAAGTGTCATCGAATATGCGCCGCAAATGACGAGTTACGCACTCTCGAGTGAAACCTAACGTCCGCGTTGAGCGGGCCGCGGTACGACCCGACTAGGCGCCGCGGGCGCGAAAATCTTCCCCGCGCCCGCGGCGCACCCCTGCCAAGCTCTCACGGACCGCTCCAACGCATTGTTAGAGA
>JAOUGR010000416.1 GCA_029857655.1 Gammaproteobacteria bacterium
TGGGGTTCGTCAACCTGTTGCATAAGAGAACTGCATCTTAGCCCAGCCGATCATGGGGCGGCAATGGTGCAGGTTCCGATGGCGAGAGAGAACGGCGATGTTTTGCAATGAAATAGCAGGCGGCTGGGTAGGCCAGGAGCGATCCGATGAGGCTGAGGACGAGGCCTCCCAGGGCGAACGGCGCAGCATAAGGCATAACTTGTTGATAGAGGCCGGTAAAGCTGAGGTCGTGCCAGTCGAATGTGGGCGTGTCGGTTCTCCCGATCAGCAATGCGCCGCTCCAGTAGGTCGCGCCGAGAATCGGGACGATCGTCCAGGGATTGTTGATCAGCGCGCCGGCTAGAAGTGCCACAAAATTGAGCCTGAATAACCAGGTGAACAAGCCGACGAGAATCATGTGAAAACCGTAGGCGGGGCAGAAGGCAATGAACACACCGAGTGCAAAAGCAAAGGCTGTGCGCTGAGGCGATTCCTGAAGGTGCAGGACTTGGCGAAGGAGCGTGCGAAAGGATCTGCTGTCAGTCACAGTGACTCATTCGTTACGTGAAGTGGCGATAGCTGGTGATCGGCAATGGCGTCCTGGTGCCATCGGACGCAAGGGCCTGCAGGCCGAATCGGCGTGGACGAATCGTGCCGATTCTGGTGACTAGGAATCGTCTGGCCCGGGCCTGACGCTCAAGCTTCTGCTCGTTGTGTGGAGCGACAGTAAAAAGCAGTTCATAGTCTTCTCCGCCTGCCAGCGCCAGCGCGCAGGGATCCACCTGTTGCTTGTCGGCATAGGCCCAACAGGCCGGTGAAACGGGGAGGCGTGAGAGTTCAATGTCCGCTCCTATCCGGCTGGCCTCGCACACATGGCGGAGATCGCCGGAGAGTCCGTCGGATATGTCGATTGCAGAAGTGGCCAGTTGGCTCCGATTGAGCCAAAGGCCTTCCTTAACTCGTGCAGTCGGGTGCCGATGCCGATCGATCAAATAATTACAGTCAATCCTTTTCAGCGTAGTTCCTTGTCGGGAGGAAGTGCGACTCGTGAGGAGCTGGAGTCCTGCAAGAGAATCTCCGAGCGTGCCGGTGACATAGATCCCATCCCCGACTCGTGCGCCCCTTCGAAACAAGGCGCGGCCTTTTGGAGTGGTGCCGAGCAGGGTGATGCTTAGAAACAGGCCCTGACGCGAGGATGAGGTATCTCCTCCGATCAGACGCACGTCATGCTGATCACAGGCCGACATGAGCCCTCGGTACAGCGCATGGATATCGACTCTGCTGATTGCGGGGGGAATGGCGAGCGAAATCAGGAGAAAGCGCGGGATGGCTCCCATCGCCGCGAGATCGCTCAGATTGGCCATGGTCGCCCGGTAACCGACTGACGCTGGTGAGGCCGTGCGCAGATCGAAATGGACGCCTTCTGTCAGGAGGTCGGTGGTGAGGATGGCCCAGTTGCCGGTGGGAATCGAGACAACCGCGGCATCGTCACCGATACCTTTCCGAATCAACGGGCTGCGCCGTTCATGCCGGTGTTGGAGTTGCCGGATGAGCGGAAATTCCTGGATGGGCTGCGTGGCCTTCCGGCGGGCCATAGGTACCAACGTTAGGAACGGAGGTGAGTAGGCAAGGCCATGATGGTGGCCCGTGCGGCTCCGCCTCCGGCGGTTCTTCGGCTCTTCGGTGTCCGCGAGGGTTTGTGCCGTGCGGTCGCCGAAGGGGTGGAATTCTTCTTGGGCGCCGCCGTTGCTTTCGGTTTCCGGCGCAGGGCTACCTTCATGACATCGTCCATCGTGTCGGCAAAATGCAGCTGAATGCCCGTTAAGATGTGCTTGGGGATTTCTTCCAAGTCTTTCTTGTTCCGCCGCGGGAGGATCACAGTCGTGAGCATGGCCCGCTTGGCGGCGAGAATCTTTTCCTTGAGCCCCCCGATGGCCATGACGCGGCCGCGCAAGGTAATTTCGCCGGTCATTGCCAGGTCTCGCCGGACAGGAATGCCCGACAGCGCCGAGGCAATCGCGGTGGCCATCGTAATGCCGGCAGAGGGACCGTCTTTGGGGATAGCTCCGGCCGGGACATGGATGTGGAGATCCTGCTTACTGAACATGTCCGGATTGAGATTGAGGGTTTTTTCCCGTGACCGCACATAGCTGAGGGCGGCCTGGGCGGATTCCTTCATGACGTCGCCGAGATGTCCGGTGAGTGTCAGTTGGCCTTTACCCTTCATAGCCGTGGCTTCAATATAGAGGACGTCTCCGCCAGATTCAGTCCAGGCCAATCCTGTGGCGACGCCGATTTCATCTTTTTCGAGTTCGGCCTCCGGCACATATTTGGGGACACCCAGATACTTGTGGAGGTTTGCCGGATTCACAGGGAAGCCTTGGCCTTTGCCTTCGGCGACTTTCTTGGCGACTTTCCGCATCACATTGGCGATTTCGCGTTCAAGATTTCGCACGCCG
>JAOUGR010000082.1 GCA_029857655.1 Gammaproteobacteria bacterium
AGGATCGACGGTAGTGCCAGCGGCAACCTGATGCGGAACAGAATCTGCACCCGCGTTGCACCCATGGCCGTTGCCGCTTCGACGACACCGGGATCCACCTCGCGGATACCAAGCGCGGTGTAGCGGATCGCAGGCGCCAGCGCATAGAGGATGATTGCAAACATCGCGGTGAAATCGCCGACGCGGAACAGCATCACCACCGGTATCAGGTACACGAAGCTTGGCAGCGTCTGCAACGTGTCGATCACGACTTCGACGAATTGCCAGAGTCGGGGCCGCGTGCCGGATGCGATCCCGATCGGCACGCCCATTGCAACTGCCAGCAGTACGGAAACGCCGGTCAGATACACCGACACTATCGCAGGCTGCCACAGCCCGGTGAAGGCGATCGACAGCAAAAAGACGCCGGCGATGATTGCCCGCCGCAACCCTGCAATGGAAAACGCAGCGACAATCACGCAAAACACGACGAATGGCCAGGGCTGCGCCAGCAGGAAACGCTTGACCGGAATCATGAACTTGAGAAGGATCGCGGTCTTGACCGCCTCGAAGGTGTCGAAGTAATTGACGTTGAGCCACTCCACCAGGTTGTCCCAGAAAACGCCCGTCGAAAGCATCCAGGGCTCCGGGTAGTGCCGCAGCGCTTCGATTTTCAGCGCCGCCAGCCAGAGTGCAATGACGACACCGAGCAGCACCCACCGATACCTGAGCGCGCCGCGACGGTGCACTTCGAGTGCGCGTTTCGCATAGGCCTGGCTGACCCGATCAAGGGTGATTGCGAGCACGACAATCGCGGTACCGGCCTCGAGGCCCCCGCCAATGTCGAGTTGGCGGAGTGAAGCGAGCACATCGTAGCCCAGGCCGCCCGCCCCGATCATGGACGCGATGATCACCATGTTGAGCGACAGCATGATGACCTGGTTGACCCCGGTCATCAGTGGCGCCCTCGCGGCCGGGATCATGACCTTGGCAATGAGCTGCCGCGGCGTACATCCCGCCATGCGTCCGGCCTCCACGAGTTCGGTCGGCACCGCAGACAGTGCGAGCAAGGTCACTCGCGCCATCGGCGGCAAGGCGTACAGGATCGTCGCCAGCAGTGCAGCCACCGGACCGAAGCCGAACAGGAACAGGATCGGGAGGAGATACGCGAAGATCGGCACCGTCTGCATCGCATCGAGGATCGGAGTCAACGCCTTGTGAAACCGCGCCGAGCGGTGCCCGGCGATCCCGAGCAACAGGCCGCCAACGACGCCAAAGGGGACGGCGATGACGATCGCTGCAAACGTCTGCATCGCGCTGTGCCACTGCCCGAAGACGACGAGATAGACGATGGACCCGGCAGCCAGTACCGCCAGACGAACGCCGCCCGCATGCAGGGCGATGGCGCTTGCGGCCAGCAGCGCCGCCAGCCAGGGCAGCGGCGGCATCAGCTCGACCGCCGCCGAACCATGCCCCTGCGTGAACCCGCGCGCGAATATTGCCGTCGCCAGCGCCAGTGGCTGGTCGAGGAGGTAGGCGACGAACCTGGTCGCCTCGCTGAATGTGAACAGGCCGAAATTGGCAGTCTCGACCAGCCATTTCATGGCCGCCGAGATGCCCGCCTGTACCGGCAGCCAGTGCTCGCGCGGCAGATCCAGCGTCCAGGCGGGTGGTTTTGCGGCATGCAGGTATGCGAAAGCGAAAGCAATGACCAAGGCGCTGAACCAGAATGCGCGCATCCACGCTGAGGTGAGCCCCGCTGGTGCCGCAATTTTCCGGGCGGCCGACTGCATCAATGCTCGCGCAAGCCTGCGCCCACGAAGACAGCCATGATCGCCGCGCGATCCACCAGGCCAATGACGCGCCCATTCTCGATTACTGCAAACGGCAGGTCGGCTGCTTCGAGCGCCGCAGCAAAGTCACAGACCTTGGTGTCGGCATCGATATTGCCGGCGACCTGGGGCATGTCGGCGGCGGTTCGCATAATTGCCCGCGCGGACAATATCCTTGCGCGCGGCGCCTCGCGAGTGAAGTTTGCCACGTATTCATCGGCCGGGGAGACGATCAGTTCCTCGGCAGTGCCGACCTGGACGATCCGGCCGTCGCGCATGATCGCAATGCGGTCGGCGAGCCGGATCGCTTCGTCGAAATCATGCGTGATGAAAACGATCGTCTTCTTGAGCAATCCCTGCAGGCGAATGAATTCATTCTGCATCTCGCGTCGGATCAGGGGGTCCAGCGCCGAGAAGGGTTCATCCAGAAACCACAATTCCGGGCCGACGGCGAGTGAGCGGGCGATCCCAACCCGCTGCTGCTGGCCGCCGGAAAGCTCGCGCGGCAGGTAGTACTCGCGATCCTGAAGTCCCACGAGATCGATCATTTCCCGCGCGCGAGCCTCGCGCGCTGATCGCTCGACGCCCTGGATCGCGAGTGGAAACGCCACGTTGTCGAGCACGGAAAGGTGCGGCAGGAGCGCGAAGTTCTGGAACACCATGCCCATGCGGTGACGCCGGATCTCGATCAGCTCCTTCTCCGGCACCGCAAGGAGATCGCGGCCGTCGAACAGGATCTGGCCCGCCGTGGGCTCAACCAGGCGCGAGAGGCAACGGACGAGTGTCGATTTTCCAGAGCCTGAGAGGCCCATGATGACGAAGATCTCGCCGGCACGAACGTCGATACTGACATCGGCGACGGCGGCAATCAGGCCGGCGCTGCGAATTTCCTCCGGTGTGGGCGGTACCGCGCGCGCGCGCAGGAAATTGCCTGCGGCCTCACCATATAGCTTCCAGACGGAGCGACACGAGAGCTTGTTCGCGGCGTCTGGCAAAAGCGTCACGGAATCCTGATGAGGTGGTCTCGCCTACACGGACGAAACCGCCTCGCCGCAGAACAGTGCGAATATCCCCGCGCTTACTTGGCGATCCAGGCTTGCCAACGAGGCTCGTTTGCCGTCATCCAGGCAGCGACGACATCTTCGACTTTCTTGCCATCGAGATCGACCTGGGTGATCAAGCCACCCATCTCGTCGTTGTCCATCTTGAAGTTCTTGATCGTCTGGTAGGCGCCCGGCCACTTGTCCTTGAGGCCCGCCCACGCCGCGATCCAGATCGGGCCGCGTGGCTTGCCACAATCATGGGTCGCATTGGGGTTGAGGCCCCACGCCGGATCGGTGTAGCAGGCTTTCTCGTATTTCGGGAACTCCACCCATTCGCCCTTGAACTTGAGCGGCGCCCAATGCGGCGCATATACCCAGAGCAGAACCGGCGCCTTGCGCTGATAGGCCGATTCCAGCTCGGCAAAGAGCGCGGCATCGGTGCCGGCATGGACGATTTCGAACGGCATGTCGAGCGCCGCGATGCGCTCCTCGTCGAAGCCGCCCCAGGTCACGGGCGCGCCGAGATACCGGCCCTTCGGTGCCGTTTCCGGCGTCGAAAATGCCGCCGCGCAGCCCTTGAGGGCTTCCCAATCAGGCAGCCCCGGGCACTGCTCCTTCATGTATGCGGGATACCACCACTCCTCGATGGCGAGAAACCCGGTTTCGCCAAGGTTTTCCACCTTGCCGGTGGCGACCGCTTCGTCCAGGGCTTCCTGGCCGGTGGTTGCCCAGATTTCCATCGCGACATGCAGATCACCCGTTTTCAACCCGGCGAACTGCGCAAGATAGTCGGCCGGCACGTATTCGACCGGATAGCCCGCCTTCTCCAGCACCGAGCCCATGATCCGCGTGGTGATGAGCTGCCCGGTCCAGTCGTGCAGCGTCAGCTTGATCGGCTCCTTGCTCTTGGCGCAATTGGCCAATGGAAGGACCAGCACGGCGAGCACGACGGCGAAAGCAATGGTCTTCAGACGCTGATTCATGGCGACACCCACCCCCGGCTTTGCGGAGTTTTGTTTATGCTGCGGACTTTCAGGGTCCGCGGACTGTACAGGGACTGTCAACCTGATGACGGGTAAATGGTAGCACAGGATTTGTCCGGTTCCGCAGCGTGAACTCAGTCTGAACCACGGTGGCGCCCCGGGGGCAAGCCATGGATGGCCCGGGTGGCTGCGGAAGGCCCGGAATATGCGATTCGGCGAGGCCGTCCAGATGACCGAAGAACAACTTGGGCAATTGCTGCAAACCGCTGTGGACGCCGCACTGGTCGCGTCGGTCTGCATCAAGAAATACTTCGGCAGCCAGTCGCTCTGCGTGAAGCAAAAACAGGACGGGTCGCCGGTGACGCTGGCCGATCAGGAGGCCGAATCCCTGATTCGCGTCCATCTCCTGTCCAAGGCTTCGGCCGGCCCGCTGGATATCCTGGGTGAAGAGCAGGGGCTCACGGGACAGGGGACCCGCTGGCGTTGGACCGTGGATCCCATTGATGGCACTCGCTCCTTCGTTCATGGCGTTCCGCTCTTCGGAACGATGATCGCCTTGCAGGACATGCAGGATGAGCGCCCGGTATTGGGCGTCATTCACCTGCCCGTGCTCGGACTCACCTATGCCGGCGCGAGGGGGCAGGGAGTCACTTGCAATGGAAAGCCCCTGCGGATTCCCGACAGCGTACCGATCGACGACGCGATCATCGGCACGGGCGATATCGCCCAATTCGTCGCCGCAAATCGATACGAGGATTTCCGCCGGCTGTCAGTGATGCATGGCTACGTGCGCGGCTACACGGATTGCTTTGGTCACGGCCTGGTTGTCAGCGGCGCGCTCGGTGCAATGATGGATCCCGCCCTGAACCCCTGGGATATCCTGCCAACCCAGGCCTTGATCGAAGAAGCGGGCGGGATGATCCTGTTGTTCCCCTCTCGAGTGCCCGGCAAAGTGGACTCACTGTTCGGCAACCGCGCGCTGGTCCGGCATCTCGCCCGGGAACTTTCCTTTTGCGGCCCGACAACGCACCGTTGACTTCCGCGCCGCAGATTCCGGCCGAAGCGCCCGCCGGCGAGTCACGGCGGCTCTTGTGGCGCTGGGCGCTGGTCGTCGGCATAGCCATCGCCATACTCGCCGCCGGTCCCCCTGCCGGCATCACGCCGCAGGGCTGGCGGCTGCTCGCCATATTCGTCGCGACCATCGCCGCTTCCATCGTGCGGCCTGCACCGATGGGCGCGGTGGTCTTCATTGCTGTTTGCGTGCTCGCATTCACCGGCACCATGACGCCCGCTGATGCGCTCGCTGGCTACGCCGACCCGATCGTCTGGCTGGTTCTCTGTGCCTTCATGATCTCTCGCGCCGTCACCAAGACGGGCCTTGGCCGGCGAATCGCATTCGGGTTCATCAAGCTGCTGGGCAATCGCTCGTTGGGCCTGGCATACGCCCTTGTTGCAACCGACACGGTGCTCGCATCCATCGTGCCGTCCAACGCCGCGCGGGCGGGCGGCATCGTGTTCCCCGTCGCACGCAGCGTCGCGGAAGCTTATGACTCTACGCCGGGCAAGACGCGGCGGCGGCTCGGCGCTTTCCTGATGAAGGCCGTTTACCAGGCCGACGTCGTCGCCTGCGCCATGTTCCTGACCGGTCAGGCATCCAACGTCATTATCGCGAAATTTGCGCTGAGCGCCGGCGGCATCGAATTGACCTACGCCACCTGGTTCATCGGTGGCGTGGTCCCGGGCATCTTGTCGCTGCTGCTGGTCGTGTACCTGATCTACCGCATCTATCCGCCCGAAATCACGCACACACCGCGTGCCACGCAGCTCGCACGCGAAGAACTGGCGCGCATGGGCCCGATGTCGCGTCCTGAACGCATCATGCTGGCGGTGTTCGTGCTGGTCGCCGGGCTGTGGATTACGACCGCCTGGCACCATCTCCCCTACACCGTCGTGGCGCTCTTCGGTGTCAGCGCGTTGCTGCTGACAAATGTGCTTTCCTGGGACGATGTCCTGAGCGACCGGTCAGCCTGGGACACTTTTATATGGTACGGCGGGCTCGTGCACATGGCCGAGGCGCTGGGCGACACCGGCGTCACACGTCAGTTTGCGGAATTCTCCGCCGGGATCACCGCCGGCTGGGGCTGGGAGATCGCCCTCGTCGTCCTGCTCCTGATCTATTTCTACGCTCACTACGGCTTCGCGAGCATAACGGCCCACGTCACGGCCATGTACATCCCCTTCCTGGTCGTGATGCTCGCCGCCGGCGCACCGCCCTTTCTCGCGGTGCTGGGGCTCGCCTACGCATCCAACCTGCAGGCTTCCCTGACCCATTACGGAACAACGCCGGCGCCGATCTATTTCGGTTCAGGCTATGTCACGCAGCGCGAATGGTGGACCATCGGGTTCCTGATGTCGCTGGTCACGCTGTCAATCTGGGGGACCGTGGGACTGGCGTGGTGGAAACTGCTCGGCTGGTGGTGACCCGGTTTCCTGTCGCGCCTCAGCGCGCGACGACGCGTTCGTGCCGGTACTTGAATACGAACGGGAACACGAGCCCCAGCAGCAGCGCATAACCCGCAAACGTGTACCAGATGCTCTGCCAATCCTTGACGCCGTCCACCGTGAAGTAATCGACCACCCAGCCACTCGTCATGCCGCCGACGAAGGCCCCGAGGCCGTTGGTCATGATCATGAAGAGCCCCTGCGCGCTCGCGCGGATATTGGCCTCCGACTCTCGATCCACGAACAATGAGCCCGAGATGTTGAAAAAATCGAACGCCATGCCGTAGATGATCATCGACAGCACGAGCATCCACAGGCCGGCGCCCGGATCACCGATCGCAAACAGCCCGAAGCGGAACACCCAGGCGAAGATGCTGATCAGCATCACTTTCTTGATGCCGAAGCGCAGCAGGAAGAACGGGATGGTCAGGATGAAGAGCGTCTCCGAGATCTGCGAAATGGACAGCAGCAGGTTTGGATGTTCGACGCCAAAGGTGCCGGGATAGGCGGTCTTGAAGTCGTCGAGGAACGCGCCGCCAAAGGCATTGGTGATCTGCAGCGCGGCGCCCAGCATCATCGCGAAGATGAAGAACACCAGCATCTGCCGACGCCTGAACAGCACGAAAGCGTCCAGGCCGAGCGCCGCAACCAGGCTCCGCTTGCCTTCCGGCTTGGCCGGCGGGCACTTCGGCATCGTGAATGCGTACAACCCGAGGAACAGCGCGGCTCCCGCGCTGACGTAGAGTTGCAGTGCGCTCTTGGTCCAGCCCGCGAAATCCACCATCCACATGGCTGCGATGAATCCGACCGTGCCCCACACGCGGATCGGCGGAAAACTCCGGATGACGTTGAACCCTTTCTGTTCCAGCACCTTGTAGGACACGGTGTTGTTCAGCGCGATCGTCGGCATGTAGACCATCGCATTCAGCAGCATGATCATGTACAGCGTGTCGAAGTCCTTCACCGTCGAGGCCCACAGCAGCAGGCCCGCCCCGACCAGGTGGCAGATGCCGAACACGCGTTCCGCGTTGACCCAGCGGTCTGCCACTATCCCCATCAGCCCCGGCATGAAGAGCGAGGCGACACCCATCGTCGCGTAGATGCTGCCGACCTGCCCGCCGGTGAATCCAAGCGTCACAATCATGTAGGCGCCGAGTGAAATGAGCCACGAGCCCCACACGAAGAACTGCATAAAGTTCATCACGGTGAGGCGAAGCTGGATGCTCATGGTGCAGTCGTTCTTGTGATACGCCAGATGGCTTCCCGGCCAAAACTAGCAGAAAATGACCGTCGATGCGGCGCGTCCGGAGAAGCGAATGCCGGCAACGACAATTTTCATCGGCTCGTCTTCGGCCGCAAAGTCGCAGGCCAGGGCGATCATCAGGCAATGCAGCAGCCCCGCACTCAGGTTCCTGCCCTGGTGGGACGCGTTCACGGCCGGCCGCACCCTGCTCGAGGACCTGGATCACATCCGGGCAAAGGTCGATGGCGCATTGCTGGTCTTCTCGCCGGAATCGACGACGCGCATCCGCAACAAGAAGTACAACGTGCCGAACCTGAACGTGCTGTTCGAATTTGGGTACTTCTACGGTCAGTTCGGCAGGAAGAGGGTCGCGATGCTGAAGTACGGGGAGTTCTACCTCCCGACCGACCTGGGCGGCTACATACACATCTCGG
>JAOUGR010000419.1 GCA_029857655.1 Gammaproteobacteria bacterium
GCCGACCTTCTGAACAAGTCGAAGGGCGAGCTCGCATACACGATCATTGACATCGATGGACAGGTGCCGGCCGGACTGGTCGAGCGCATCGGTGCCATCCAGGGCGTGCTGAGCGCCCGGGCCGTCTAGGGAGACCGCATGAAGAAGAAACGAACCGGCCGGAAACGCGCTGCTGCGGACATTCGACCGCAACTTGCCGAGATCCGGGAACGCATCGACGCGGTCGACGCCGAGTTGCAGCGATTGCTGAATGAACGTGCGGGGCTCGCGCAGCAGGTCGGCATTTCGAAACATGCCTCCGGGCGCACGATTGACTTCTACCGGCCGGAGCGCGAGGCACAGGTGCTGCGCGCCGCCCGAGAACGCAACAAGGGACCGCTCCGGGACGAGGAGATCCTGCGGCTCTTCCGCGAGATCATGTCGGCCTGCCTGGCGCAGCAGGAGCCGCTCAAGGTTGCTTACCTCGGTCCGGAGGGCACTTTCACGCAGCAGGCCGTATTCAAGCAGTTCGGCCATTCCGTACGTGCGCTTGCCCTCCCGTCGATCGACGAGGTCTTCCACGAGGTCGAGTCCGGCGCAGCAGATTTTGGCGTCGTCCCGATCGAGAACTCGACTGAAGGCACGGTGATGCACACGCTCGACCGCTTTCTGGTGTCGCCACTTTCGATCTGCGGGGAAGTTGAACTGCGCGTGCACCAGTACCTGATGGGACGCATGAAGTCGCTCTCGGCCGTCAAGCGGATCTGCTCGCACCAGCAGTCGCTGGCGCAGTGCCGCGAATGGCTGGACGAGCACCTTCCGGAAGTCGAGCAGGTTGCGGTCAGCAGCAATGCCGAGGCTGCGCGCCGCGCGCGCGATGAGCTGCACACGGCTGCCATCGCCGGCGAAACCGCGGCGGAGGTCTATGGACTCGATATCCTGGTCGCGAAGATCGAGGACCGGCCCGACAACACGACGCGCTTCCTGGTGATTGGCGCAAAGGCGTTCCATACGAGCGGTGACGACAAGACCACCGTCCTGGTATCAGTTGCGCATACGGATGCGCCGGGCGCGCTTCACCGGTTGCTCGAGCCGCTGGCGACGCACGGAGTGAGCCTGACGCGCATCGAGTCGCGCCCGTCGCGGCGCAAGAAATGGGACTACGTCTTCTTTCTGGACCTCGAAGGCCACGTGGAAGACACGAAGGTCGCGCAGGCACTGGCGCAGTTGAAGGAGCGCAGCTCGCTCTATCGCGTGTTGGGCTCTTATCCGCGCTCGATCCTCTGACAGCAATGGTGAACCGCTTCGAATCTCTTGCCGCGCCCGGGATCCGCAAGCTCGCGCCCTATGTGCCGGGCAAGCCGCCGGAGCAGCTCGAGCGCGAGCTCGGCATCAAGGACAGCATCAAGCTCGCGTCGAATGAAAACCCGCTGGGGCCGGGCCCGAGGGCGCGCGCCGCGCTCGCGGCGTCGCTCGCGGGCGTCGGCATGTACCCCGACGGCAGCGGTCATGTCCTGCGCGCGCGACTGGCGGCGCGGCACGGCGTCGGCCTCGACCAGGTCACGCTGGGCAACGGTTCGAATGACGTTCTCGTTCTGCTGGCGGAGACCTTTCTGACGCCGGAAGTCGATGCGGTCTACTCGCAGTACGCGTTCGCCGTGTACCCGATCGCGGTGCAGGCGACGAGCGCGCGTGCCTCCGTCGCACCGGCGCACCCGGCGGATCACCGGATGCCGCTCGGCCATGACCCCGCGGCGCTGCTGGCCGCGATCGGGCCGCGTACCCGGCTGCTGTTCCTGGCAAATCCCAACAATCCGACCGGCACCTGGCTCGACGCCGGGGAACTCGATGCGCTGCTGCGCGCGATTCCGCCGGAGGTCGTGGTCGTGCTGGACGAGGCCTATCACGAGTATTCGGTCGGGATGAGCGTGCCGGACGGCACGCAATGGCTGGCGCGGCACCCGAACCTGGTCGTGACCCGCACGTTTTCCAAGGCGTACGGACTGGCCGGATTGCGCGCGGGTTATGCGCTGTCGCACCCGGACCTGGCGGACCTGCTCAATCGCGTGCGCCAGCCGTTCAATGTCTCCGTGCCGGCGCTCCTGGCCGCGGCCGCGGCGCTCGAAGACCGCGAGCACCTCGAAGCGACGATCGCGCTCAATCGCCAGGGGCTGGCCCGCCTGCGCGAAGGCCTGTCGGCGCTCGGCCTGAAGGTGCCGCTGTCGGCGGCGAACTTCGTGCTCTGCGATCTCGGCCGGGCGGCTGCGGCGGTCAACGACGCACTGTTGCGGCAGGGCGTGATCGTGCGTCCGCTTGCCAATTACGGCCTCATGAATCACCTGCGGATCACGACCGGTACCGCAGCGCAGAACGAGCGCGTGCTCGCGGCGATGGCCGCGGCGCTCGCGAACGGGGCGTGACCCCGGCGCGCACCCGTTTCGTTGCCGG
>JAOUGR010000418.1 GCA_029857655.1 Gammaproteobacteria bacterium
GCCGCGGTCACGGTGACCGTGATGTTCCCGCTCACCGCCTCGCCCTCATAGGCTCCGCGGATGCCGCTCACGATGGTCGAACCGCTCACGCTTTCAGTCGAGACCCGGGACTTGCCGCCGCTGCCTTTCAGCACGATGTTGCCGGACACCGACTCGAGCGTTACGGGCGCATCGAAGGCCTGCGAGTCGATCGTGCCGCTGACGGACTCGAGCCGCTGTTCCCCGTGGAGACCGTTGACGGTGATGTCCGCGCTGACCGTTTCGACGACCAGCCGCGCACCCTTCGGGGCCTTGATGGTCAGGATCGCGTCCTCGTCGGTATCGCGATGCCGGCCTTCCGGCCGGTTGACCCGGATGCGCACCTGCCGTTCGGTTGCCTCGAACTCGAGCTGGTCCCTGTCGCTCTCGAGCCGCGCGGTCAGTTCGACCTCGTTGCGGTCCCAGGCCGTCACGTCAACACGGCCCTGCACGTTCGACACGTTGATGGACGCGTCCGCAGCGACCGTCGCGCGCCTGGAGACGTCCTGTGCCGCGAGCGCGGGCCCGTGGATCGCCGCAAACGATGCGACAGCCAGAAATGCCATGCGAATGTTCATTTCAGGTTCTCCTCGAATACAGCTGTAATTCCTGTTTGTAGGCGCCGAGCAGCAGTTCGTTCAGCAGCCCGCTCGCCGGATCCTGCGCCAGCGCCGCATCGATTTCGTCGACTGCGCGCTGGATGATCGCGAGGTTCTTGACGACCGCCTCGCGCGTCTGCGGCGACAATTCATCGAGCCGCTGGCGAAACTGGACCAGCAGCTCGTCGCGCGTCGTCAGTTCCGCCGCACCAAGCGGCGAGTTGGGCCCGTACTGCACCGGCATGATGGTGGCCGCCGTCGTTGCCCCGCTCATCGCCGGATTCTCGACCACCGCAGGATCCGGTTCCCGCATCAGGCCCCAGGTCAGCAGTGCTGACACCGATGCGACCACGAAGCCCGCGGCAAGCGCTCCCAGCCAGCCCGGCGCGCGCCATCCGGCGCGCTGCGGGGTGGCCGCGAGACGCGCCGCGATCGCGGGCCAGAGGTCGCGCGGCGGCGCGACGTCCTTCGGCAGTTCCGCGGCCCTGGCCAGCAGCGGATCCTGCTCGCGATTGCGCGGCCCGAACGGCACGGTAGTCATGACGTTGCCTCCGGCTTCATGCGCGCGCGCATCAGGTGCCGCGCGCGATGCAGTTGCGCCTTGCAGGTGCCGACGGCGAGCCCCAGCATGCCGGCGGCTTCCTCGTGGCTGTAACCGTAGATTCCGTGGAGCACGACGATGTCGCGCGCGCCGGGCGGCAGCGCCGCGATCGCCCGTTCGAGGTCGATCGGCGTCGCTTCGTCCATCCCGGGCTCCATCGCGAAATCCATTGACTCTCCGGTCTCGTCCGTCAGGCTGACCTCGTTGCGGCCCTGCGGGCGGCGCCTCTGCGCAAGCACGGCATTGACCGCGATCCGGTGCAGCCAGGTCGAAAGACTGCTCCTGCCCTCGTAACCCGGCAGGCTCCGCCAGGCGTTGACGAACGTGTCCTGGGCCAGGTCCTCGGCCATCTCCGGCTGGCCGGTCATCCGCAGGCAGAGCCCGTACACCCGGCCCACGTGCTCGCGGTACAGGGTCTCGAACGCCCTGATGTCGCCCCGGCACGCCCGTGCCACGAGATCCGCGCTGGAATCCATCGCTCTGGCCGGATTCGTCACCCTGTCTCCCTGCGATAATCTCTCAATGACTTGGACGCGCCGGCCAGGCCGTTGGTTGGAATCCGTCCGGCGACGGCAGGCAGCGTACAATCCGGGCCTGGAAACGGCGGGGGACGGCAGTGCAGTTTGCGACCATCACCGGCTGGGGCAAGTGCATGCCGCCGGCCATCCTGACCAACGCCGACCTGGCAACCTTCCTCGACACCGACGACGAATGGATCCGGTCGCGGACCGGCATCAACGAGCGGCGCGTCTCCCACGTCTCGCTGGGCGAAATGGCGTACGTCGCCGCCTCCCGCGCCCTGGCCGGGGCCGGCCTCCCGGCCCGCGAACTGGACCTGATCGTGTTCGGCACCTGCAGCATGGACGAACAGGTTCCGAACATGGCCTCCTGGCTGCAGCACCGCCTCGGCGCGCACGGCGCGGGCGCGATGGACGTCAACACCGCCTGCACCAGCTTCCTCTACGGGCTCACGACCGCGAGCTCGATGATCAAGAGCGGGGTCGTGCGCAATGCCGTGATCATCGGCGGCGAACTGATCTCGCCGATGATGGACTGGACCAACCGGAACGTCTCGGTGCTGTTCGGCGACGGTTGCGCAGCCGTCGTGCTGCAGTCGACGGCACGCGAGGAAGGCGTGATGGCCGACCGGCTTGGCTGCTACGGCGACGTGCGCGGAATCCTCCAGGTGCACGGCATGGGATTGCGCTA
>JAOUGR010000417.1 GCA_029857655.1 Gammaproteobacteria bacterium
TTGGAATCCACCGCAGTCAGATAGCCGCGCGCCTCGAGCCGGAATGCCGCGTGCCCGGACACCGGCATCGCGACCCCAAGACCCATCGAGCCCGAAAATCTCGTCCGATCCATCGCACCGGCACCCAACGGCGAAAATCGCGTCACGCCAAGACCCATCGCAAAATAACCCCGGGCCTTTTCGTAGTCGCCGATCGGCACGGTACCGCCGAAATGCAGGTACTCGACGTCCACGTCGTGGTTTCCAATACCGTCATTGACACTCGAACCCTGGCGCGAATACCAGAGCTGCAGATAGCGGTCGTCACGCTTGCCGTAACGAAATTCGAGTGCAAGCGCCAGGCTCGTGCCGTCATCCAGGTCATTGCTGTCGCCGCTGACCGAGTCCTCGAGATTGCCTCCGACGCGATAACCCGCATTGACCGCAAGTTGCAGGAACGGCGGGTCGTCGGCATGGGCGAGCGGGGCTGCGAGCAATGCGGCAAGCGCGAGCAGGATTTTCGGGGTCATGTGTTTCTCACTATTACCGGCGTTGTCATGGAAATCAATGAGATGCTGCGGAAATCAGCCGATCGATTCGCCCGTCGAGCTATTGCCGCGGAGCGCCGGCCCGCCGACAATCGGTCCAATGCGCATCTCCACAGACCAGCTGGGCAGGAAGCTTGAAGGCAAGCTGACCCCCGCCTGGCTGGTCATCGGTGACGAACCGCTGCTGGTCGATGAAGCCGCCGCCGCCATCCGCGCACGTGCGCGTGCCGAGGGATATGCGGGCAGGGAACTTTTTTTCGTCGAGCGGAATATGGACTGGTCCTCGCTGCTCGCCTCCAGCCAGTCGCTGTCACTGTTTGCGGAACGACGCATCCTCGAGCTCAAGATGCCGAGTCCGCGGCCGGGAAAGGATGGCGCTGCCGTCCTCGCACAACTGGCTTCGGATCCAGCGCCGGATACGCTGCTCCTGGTCGTAACCGGGCGGCCGGAGCGGGACACCTCGAGCACCGCCTGGTTCAAGGCGTTCGAGAAAAATGGCGTGGTCGTGCATGCATGGCCGGTGGAAATCGGGCAGCTGCCGCGGTGGATCGTCGCCCGCGCAGGAAGGCACGGCCTTGCGATCGATCCGGAGGGCGCGCAGCTCCTTGCCGAGCGGGTCGAGGGTAACCTGCTGGCGGCGCATCAGGAAATCGAGAAACTGGCATTGCTGCATGCGGGCCGCGATGTGGGTGTCGACGAAGTGCTGGCGGCGGTTGCAAACAGCGCGCGCTACGACGTCTACCAGCTTGGCGAGGCGGCACTCGACGGCGATGCAGAGAGGAGTCTCCGCATCCTCGAAGGGCTTCGTGCCGAGGGAGTCGAGCCTGCGCTCGTGCTCTGGGCACTGTGCCGCGAACTGCGCTCTCTCGCTGCGGAACGCCGAAGTCCGGAAGCGGCAGCAGGCTACGGCCGTCAGGCCGAACGCCGCGCCGCACTGCTTGCGCGTGCGTTGCGTCGTACGGCGGGGCAACCGCTTGGGCCGCACTTCATCGACGCAGGGCGCGTCGATCGCCAGATCAAGGGGCTCGGCCGGGGCGATCCCTGGACCGGGTTGACGGGCCTGGTCGCCGCATTGGCGGGTGTCAGGCTCCCCGAATCACCGGCTGCCTGAGGCTCGATGCGGCCAATCGGCGTGTTCGGGGGAATGTTCGATCCGATCCATTACGGGCATCTGCGCACCGCGCACGAACTCTACGAGCTGCTGGATCTCGAAGCGATCGCTTTCGTGCCGGCCGGCGATCCGCCACACCGTGCGCGACCGCTCGCGGAAGGCGCGACCCGGCTCGCGATGGTTCGCGCGGCGGTCGAGGGCGACCCGCGATTCATCGTCGATGATCGTGAATTACGCCGCGCCGGGCCGTCATACACCGTGCTGACCCTCGAAGAAATGCGTGCCGAACGCGGCGCGCAGCCAATTGCGCTGATCCTTGGCATGGATGCATTCGCCCGGCTGGACAGCTGGCATCGCGCAGCGGAGTTGATCGGGCTTGCACACATGGTTGTCGCGGTGCGGCCGGGTTCAGAACCACCGCGCCAGGGCCTGGCAGCGGAGCTTCTGCGCGATCGCGCCTGCGATGATCCGGGCCGGCTGTCCGCGACCCCGGCGGGCCTCGTTTTCGTCAATATGGGCACCCAGCTCGACGTGTCATCGAGCGCGGTACGGGATGTCGTCGCCGCGGGCCGCGATCCGCGCTACTTGATGCCCGAGGCTGCGCGTAGGATCATCATCGCCAGGGGCAGTTACGCCCCGGCCAGGTGAAACCGAGGAATGACCGAAAAGAGGACGAAGACCCGACGCCGCAGCTCCGCCACTGCTCAGAAGAAGACCAGGAAGCCTCCTGGCGCATTGACAAAAATAGCCATCGCCGCACTCGAGGACATGAAGGCAGTCAATGTCAAG
>JAOUGR010000420.1 GCA_029857655.1 Gammaproteobacteria bacterium
GGCGGGATCGAGAGCCGCGACCGCGCCGAGTCCCAGGTCGCGGCTCGCGCGGTCGAGCTCGGCGAGCAACATGGCGTTTGCCGGCGTCGGCGTCATGGGCGGGTACGAGGCCTCGTCGAAGCGCAGCGTCGCTCTCGTGCGCGGCAGGTGTCGTGCCACGATCGCCTGCATGCGCTCCATCGCAGAACGTTCCTGGTCGAGGCTGATGAAACGCAGATCACCGCGCGCAAAGGCCAGCGGCGCGACCACGTTGGTCTTGCCCTCGGCGCCGCCACGGTAATCGCCGAGCTGCGCCGTCGTGCCGCCGACGACCACGCTGGGATTGAGCGTCAGGTACTGCTCGCGGCCCAGTTCTTCGTGAAATGCCGCAAGGATGCGCGCCAGCTCGTAGACTGCGCCGCTGCCGAGCTCTTCGCCGAAGACCTGGCTCGAATGCCCGGTCTCCCCGCTCACTTCCAGCGTCCAGCCATTGACGCCGCGCCGGCCGATGGTTGCCGTGCCGTCGATCGCGGCCTCGAAGCTCAGCACCATGTCACTGCGACCGGCCAGCTCGACCATCGGCGCGCGCGCCGCGGCCAGCGGCATGCCCGCGTCTTCCTCGTCGCCGGTCAGCATCACTGTAATCTGCCGGCCCTTCAGTGCGCCGGCGGCATGCAGCGCGCGCAGCGCCTGTAGCATCACGACGATGCCGCCCTTCATGTCCGCCGTGCCGGTGCCGTAGGCGCGCTGGCCCTCCTGCCTGAAGCGCTCGCCGGCGAGCACGGTATCGAGGTGCCCGAGCAACAGCAGGCGATTGCCCTGCGTGCCCCGGGTCTCGGCCACCAGGTGCCCGGCGCGCTGCATGTCGCCCGGCATCTCGACCCAGCGGGTCCGGAAGCCGATTTCCCGCAATTCCGCGGCGAATGCGTCGCCCACGGCCCGCACGCCCGGCAGGTTCTCGGTCGGGCTTTCGATGTCGACGACACGCTGCAGCAACGCCTCGGCGGCCGCCTGCCCCTCGTTCACCTGCTGCGCGATCGCGCGCTCGGTCCGGTCGAGCGCGGCCTGTGCGGAGCCGGCACAGCAGCATGCGACCGCGATGACCGTGCGCGCGAGCCAATCGGTGGTCCGGGTCATGTGGGATCCTCGTGATTGAGCAGCAATTCCGGGAATTCACCGCGCAAAGCGTGGTTCAACACGGTCGCCGAACCGTAGCCTCCCGCGTTCAGCAGCGCAAGCAGATCGCGCTCCGCGAGCGGCGGTGATTCCGCGTCCCTGACCGGCAGGCCGCCGCTCTTGCACTCAAAGGAATGGCTCGGCCCGCTTCAGCAATTCCGCGATGTCGGGCTCGTCCGGATTGCGCGGCTTGCCCGGGTGGATGATCGCGACCTGGCATGTTTCCGCCGCTTCGACCAGTTCCCGGTAGGTTCCGGCGTTGATGTCCGCAATGTAAGCCTGCTTGTTGGCGTCGTAGGCGAACATGCGGTTGTTGAGGTTGGTGCACTCGTTGCAGGTCGTGCAGCGCGGTGTGTCGATATACGCCTCATCGGACGGCCGTTCCGGCGCGGCCTCCTCCGCTACCGGCCTTGCCGCGGCCGGGTCTGGAGCGGGAGCAGGAACGGGAACTGCCGCGACCGCAGGCGCCGCGGCCGGAACGGACCGGGCTCGCGCGCCGCGGACGCCGGCCAGTTCCTGCAGGCCATGCCACGACTCCAGGCAGCGGCGCGCAGCTGCCAGCAGCTTCTCGTCCGCCAGCGCGCGCCGCAGAACGTGATCTTCATCGACCAGGCCGAGGTACGGAATCTTCCCGGCCACGGCCGGCGGGTCGCGCGCCAGGCAGTCGCCGACCGGAATCATGTTCTCGTTCCAGTCAGCCCGCGGCACGAGCGCGAAATGTCGCGAATGGCGCGGATCGCAGGCCAGGAAATCGACGAACGTAAACGCGACCTGCTCGGTGACGCGCTGATGGGCCTCGTCTTCGTAGCTGAACTCGTGCGCCGGCCAATCGGCCGCGAGCCGGGGATTGCCATCCAGCGAAAAGCGCGTGTTCCAGTCGGGGCCGGCCGCAGGATCGTAGGTGAATTCCGGGAATGCCCGCGATTCCAGGGCCGCGGCCGCGAGCAGATAGGGCGGCAGCAGTCCGGTGCCACGTGCGGATCCCGAGAACACGCTGAAAAGAGCAGGTCCCGCATGAGCGAGCCCGGCAAGAATCCTGCTCCGCGCCTGGTAGAGACGGGAGCTGCAGGATTGCAGCACGTAGGCGCTGCCGAGCCCCATCGCCATCCTGCCGAGCTGCGCTGCAGTTGCGACGGGTCCCAGGTGCGCGCGCAGTGCCGGCTCCTCGAGAACATCGCTGACCTGCACCACGAGCTTGATCGGCATCTCGGAAGCGAGGATCTCCATCAGCCCGGCATTCTCCGGATTGTGCAGGCTCTCCGATCCGAT
>JAOUGR010000421.1 GCA_029857655.1 Gammaproteobacteria bacterium
CCTTTCCTACAACCAGAAGTTCGACGGCCTGTTCGACCTGCTTGAATTGCCTCGCCGGCCGTTGCAGCTCGAGGATTTTCCGGATCGCTGGGGTTCGCGGGAGCTGGTCGCCGAAGCCGAAGCGGCACTGGATAGCCGGCTCGATCTGCGGCGCCGGTCGGAGCAGCTCGCCGCAGTCGTGCGCCAGCAGACGCTGGCAGTGACCTTCGGCAACAGCGAAGGCGCTGTCATGGAAACCGCGTTGTCTGAACCGGCCGTGGACCCGAGACTCCTGAGACTGATGACCGACGCAGCTCGGCACGTGGCCTTGTATCAGCGTCTCTGGGCAGCATCGGCCACCGACTTCGACGGTCCGCGCAGCGCGGCCGACTTCGCGCGCGTACCGCTGCTCGACAAAGCCACCTTGCGGGCCTCGCCGCCCGAAGACCGGGTCGACGATCGGAGGCGGGACAAGATCGTCGTCAAGGAGCTTTCGAGCGGCTCGAGCGGCGAACCGTTGACAGTGCATTCGGATCGCGCCGCCTGGCTCGCCCGTCACTGGGCCTTCCTGCGCGCACTGCTTGCCAGTGGTTACCGACCGGGCCAGCGTAGCCTTCTGCTGACCAGTCGTCGCAGCGCCAAATGGCCGGCGATGGCGCGCTGGTCCTACGCGAGCATCGGCGAGGATACGGAATCGCTCGCGCAGCGCGTCGAGACCCTGCGGCCGCAGGTTTTGTACGGCCCGCTCTCCACGCTTGAATTGCTCGCGCAGTGGTTTACCGCGCGCGCACAACGGCCGTCCGAACTCACTCTCGTCGTTTCCACTGCCGAACAACTCACAAACGGGCGGCTTGCGATTCTCAAGCAGGGATTCGGTGCGACCATCGCGGATTTCTACGGCATGACGGAATTCGGGCTCGTGGCCTACCGGCCTCCCGGAAGCCCGGTGTTTGTACCGGCACGCGCCAGCCTGATCCTGGAATTCCTTCCCTTGGCAGGCGAACAGGCAGTCGAGCAGCTGGTCGTCACCGACCTCGCCGAGCGAACGTCACCGCTCATCCGTTACGACACAGGCGACATCGTGCGGCGCGATCTGGCGCGCGCTGGCCGTCCAATCGTCGAATTCGCCGGACGCAGCTTCGACTGCCTGAGGCTGCGGGACGGCACTATGGTTTCCCCGTTCCGCGTTGACGTCGCTCTCGAGTACATCCCGGGCCTGCGCGCCTTTGAAATCGTGCAGCGTGCCGACCTCTCCGTGGACGTGACCCTCGAAACGGCAGATGCCGATGCCGACCAGATTCGCGCGGCCGTCGGACAGAAGCTCGAATCGGTGCTCGGGGCGGGCCATGCGCTTAGAATCGTGACTGGCACGATAAGCCGCGGCCCGTCTGGGTCAAAATTCCGCCCTATACGCTCACTCGCCGGGCACCCAGGATGAAAATTCTCTCGATCAGCTACGAGTACATGCCGATCGGCGGCGGCGGCAGCCGGGTCGCCGCCGCAATTAATGAGGAAATGGTTCGACTCGGCGACGAAGTGACCGTGCTGACATCGGCGATGAGTGACCTGCCGACCGTGGAAACGGTTAATGGCGTCGTCGTACGGCGCTCCGCATGCATCCGGCGCCACGGTCATTACACCACTGCTGCCGAGCTCTTTACGACCTTGCTGCCGGCCTATCTTCGAGGCGCGCAGCTGATCCGCTCCTGGCGACCGGATGTCATTCACACGCATTTCATCCTGCCATCGGGCCCGGTCGCCTGGGCGCTGTCGCGCCGCTTCGGCGTGCCCTACATACTCACTGCCCATGGCTCCGACGTGCCGGGCTACAATCCCGACCGGTTCCACCTGCTCCATCGTCTGCTGAAGCCTGCCTGGCACCGGATCCTGCACGACGCATCGCTGGTGACTTCGCCGTCCAGGTTTCTGGCCGAGCTGATGAAAGAAGTCGACTGTCCGGCCCCGATCGCGATCATTCCGAACGGCCATTGGCCCCAGCCGCGATTCAACGCGGCGCAACTGAACCGGGTGCTGGTCGTCGCGCGCATGTTTCCCCGCAAGGGTATCCAGCATTTCATCGATGCTGTCCACGGCATGGAAAGCGACTGGGAGCTGATCGTTGCCGGTGACGGCCCATATCGCGAGGAACTCGAAGCCCAGGCGCGCAGCGTTGCCCCCAGCGTGCGCTTCGTCGGCTTTGTGAACGCAGAGACGCTGCGCATCCTGTATGAGTCCTCCAAAATTCTCGTATTTCCGTCAATCCAGGAGAATTTCCCGATGGTCCTGCTCGAGGCGATGAATGCGGGCTGCGCCATCGTGACTACCAACGCCGAAGGCTGCGCCGAGGTCGTCGGAGATGCCGGCATTATCGTGCCAAAGGGCAAGCCACAGGGCATTCGTGAAGCGCTCGAACGGCTCATGC
>JAOUGR010000422.1 GCA_029857655.1 Gammaproteobacteria bacterium
ACGCGTTTGCTTTGTTCTCGCGACTTGATGCGCGCTTTGGCAGTGTGTGTGCTTTGCCGTAAGCGATAGGACTCGTTACCCGTTTCCACGATGTGACAGTGATGCGTGAGGCGATCGAGCAACGCTGTGGTGAGTTTCGCATCGCCGAACACGCTCGGCCACTCGGCAAAGTTCAAGTTGGTGGTAATGACCAGGCTGGTGCGCTCGTAGAGCTTGGAGAACAGGTGAAACAAGAGCGCCCCGCCGGCTTGGCTAAAGGGCAAATAGCCCAGCTCATCCAAGATCACCAGGTCGGTGTGCATCAAGCTATAAGCCAAGCGGCCTTGTCGGCCGGCGGCTTTCTCCTGCTCCAGCGTATTGGCAAGCTCCACGGTGGAGAAGAAGCGAACGCGTTTGCCATGTTGCGTGATCGCCTTCACACCCAGGGCTGTGGATAGATGCGATTTGCCCGTACCGGTTCCGCCAATGAAGACCAGATTGGTAGCCGAGTCTGTGAATTCGCAGGCTGCCAGCCGATCGATAAGGGCTTTATCGACCACCGATTGGGCAAAGTCGAAGCCGGCCAGATCCCGATGTACCGGGAAGCGTGCCGCGGCCATCTGGTAGCGAATCGAGCGCGCGTGCCGGTCGGTGAGTTCGGATTCCAGCAGCGCCTGGATCAACCACTTAGCGCTTTGTATGCCCACATCGCCTTGGGCGAGCAGTTCTTCATAGCGTTGCGCCATGCCGTGCAAACGCAAGGACTTCAGCCGCTCAATGACATCACGCATGGCTGTTCTCCTCAGGCTGCTGTTGTTGTTCTGTATGCAGATGATCGTAGCGTTGGGCATCTGCACGCGGCGGCTCAGTCACGCTGAGCGCGGTATCGAGCGCATCGGGCAGGGGCGGTTGTTTGAGCCGCGAGAGCACGTTCTTGACGTGCTCGGGGCTGCAGTTGCCGGACTCCAAGATCAACTCGGCGGCCACTTCCACCGCTTCCAAGCCGTGCTCTGGCACGCAAGCCAGCACCTCGGCCATGAGCCGATCGCCACCAGCGCGCTTGATCAGCGCCGCGCGCAGGCGCTGTAGAGGTTGCGGTAGTTGATCAAAGGGGGCGCCGTTACGCAACGCCCCTGGCTTTTTATCGAGCAGTTCCAGGTAGTGGCGCCAGTCGTAGCGTACCTCGCCGCGCTCGAAGCTGCGCTCGTGGGTGGCGACACTGCCGTTCTCATCATGCGCCTCGATGCGCTCGGGGTAGAGGCGGATACTGAGCTTCTGGTTGGCGAAGGTGCACGGCACCGAGTATTTGTTGCGCTCGATGCTCACCAGGCTAGTGCTGGAAACCGTGGCGATGGTTTCGACGTAGCCGTCGAAGGCCGGCACCATCGGCATAAGCGCATCGCGCTCCATCGCCAAGGCGTCGGCGACCCTCAGATGCTCCAGTTCCGGATAGGCGAGCTTGGACCACAGCGCCTGGCAGCGCTCTTCCAACCAGACATTGAGCTCGCCGAAGTGGCTGAAGCGAACGTGGGCAGCGTCTTGCCAAATCCGCCGCCGGCTATCCTGCACGTTCTTCTCCACTACGCCCTTCTCCCAACCGCTGGCGACGTTGCAGAAGTCGGGCTCGAACAGATAATGCGCCGCCATGGCGGCAAAGCGCGTGTTGACGATGCGCCGCTTGCCCACACCGACTTTGTCGACGGCGGTGCGCATGTTGTCGTAGATGCCGCGCTTAGGAATTCCGCCAAATGCCCGGAAGGCGCGCGTGTGCGCATCGAAAAGCATCTCGTGGCTTTGCGTCGGGTAAGCCACCAGCAAGAACGCGCGGCTGGCGCACAGCTTGATGTGGGCGACTTGCAGTTTCCTCACGAAACCGCCCACCACCAGTGTCTCTTCGCTCCAGTCGAACTGAAACGCCTCTCCCAGTTCGAACTTCAGCGGAATGAACGCCGCCTTGACGTTCGCCCCGCCGCCGGCGCGCCAGCGGCGCACGAACTCGCTCACGCGGCTGTAACTGCCCTTAAATCCCAACGCCTGCAGTTGGCGCCACAACGCCAACGCCGTGCGCCGATCGCGCTTGGCTCGCCGGGCATCAGCTTCCAACCATTGCTGCAGCCGCTGCGCAAAGCTCGATACCAGCGTTTCACCCGTCTTGCGACGATAAAGCGGCTCAGCGCCTTCCTTTGCCCGCAACCAGCGGCGCACGGTGTTTCTCGCCAAGCCCGTGCGCCGACTGATTTCCTTGATCGATAGCCCTTCCCGATACCGCAACCGTCGAATCTTGCCCAACATGTTCATGGTGATCATCTCCTTTCAATTTCCTGCTCAACAAGTGAGCAGTCAGGTTAATCACCGGGGTCAATTTTCGACGCGCATTTCCTCCTAAACAGGGTCAATTTTCAGTGCGTAGCAACACCACA